>DATANL010000048.1:0-7379 GCA_036266295.1 Pyrinomonadaceae bacterium
ATCTCATAAAATCGCTGCAACCAGTGCTCACGATTCTGCGCGGCGTGCTTCAACAAAAGAAACGCCACCTTCGTCATGGTGTTGGTGATGTCGCGAATGTGCCACTCACCGCCTTGCCAGATTGGACCAAAGTTCGTCGTCTCTTTCCGCGGATCGTAGCCTTCGCCAGCGCGTAGTTGATCGAAGCGCACGGTGATTGGTGTCGCCAGCCGGCATGACGCGGTTTCCTGCAAGATGCGCACGCCGCCGTGATAGTGCGAGTACGCGCGCGAAGGCGACCAGGCGTCGTAAGTCGAGTCGGTCGTGATGCCTTTGTAACCGGTAGCGCGCATTTCCTTCGCCAGATAATTTCCGAGTTCCGTGTAGCCTTCGACGATCTGCTTCGGCACATTGGGTTCGACCGGCGGCATGTACGGCGGCAGGAACAGGCGCGAACCGAACGCGCCCTGCTGATGAATGTCGTGCACGATCTGCGGATGCCAGACATTGAGAATCTTATCGACGACCAGTTGCGTCTCAACCTGCGTGAACGCGTACCAGTCGCGATTGTCATCGTGGCCGGTGTACTTGTGATAAAGCTCCGGCGGATCGGTGCCTTCGTAAGGCGTGCCCAGAGTTTTCTGATACCAGTTGTTGACGATGTCCACGCCGTCGGGATTTGTCGAAGGCACCAGCAGGATGATGGTGTTCTTGAGAATCTCCTGAACCTCGGGCTCATTCGATGAAGCCAGACGATAAGCGATCAGCATGCTCGACAGATATGAACCAACCTCTGTCGAGTGAATGCCGCAGGTGATGGCCACGACCGTCTTGCCGCGCTTGATCAGGTCCGCAGCCTTGCGATCGCTGGGAGCGTCCGCGTCCGCCGCTTTTCGCGCGCGCCCATCGCTCGATGCGGACGAGGGCGTCCGCGTTCCCAGCACGCGCGGATCGGCAAGCTGTCGCTGAATCTCTTTGAATTCATCGAGATGCTTTAAATTTTCCGGCGCGCTGATCGTCGCGTAAACAAAGGGCGCGCCCATGGTTGATTTGCCAATCTCTTCGAATTTCACGCGGTCGCTGGTGGCGGCGAGTTTCTGAAAATACTCGACGACCTTGGCCCAGCTCGCGAGTTTGCGATCGTCGCCGGGCGTGAAGCCGAGGACGTCAGCAGGCGCGGGAATCGATTTGGGTTGGGCAAACGTCCGTCGAAAGATCGCGCCGGACTGCGTTGAGATGACGACGAAAAGAAGCGCGGCGAAAACTATCGAAGCGTATTTGCGCATTGATTTCCTCAGTGTCCTCTGTGGTTGAATTGTCCTTTTACCACAGAGGCACAGAGGATTACAGAAACAATCACGCTCCATGAATTCGCAAACGGAACTCGTCGTTGAACGCCACGATTTCGGGCAAGCGATTTGAAAACGCGCGGGCTTCTCGCAGCACCATCGGCAGCCCACCGCGGACGAGCTGTAACCCGTAGGCATCGTTGGAAACAATTGAGGCCGTGCGCGGATTCAGTCGCTGCTGCACGCCAAAACGGATGCTCTTGAGCGCTTGCGGGGCAAAGCCGGCGCTGCGTCTCGGATTCACGATTTCGATCGCGTGATCGAAAATGTGCAGACGCGTGGTGACGTCGCGCACCACCAGGTCGCGGTGAATCAGCGCGTTGGCAATCGCTTCACCAATGACGGCGCGATGGTAATTGGCCCGCGCTACGACTGGTCCACCCTCGACGACGGCTGCCGACGGTCGCGTGTTCCAAAGATCGCAGTAGCGTCGGATAAACTTTTGCGCCGATTCATAAAGCGAGGCGAGGTTCCCTTGCAGCTCGATCCGTTCGACGACGTCTGCCTGCGCGTTGTCGCCGCTAAAACGCGTGGCCACGATCGAGGTTCGCGGCAGCAGCCGGGTAACCGATTCGTCCTGGCCAAACAGCACCATGCCCGCAACTGTCGGGGTTAATTCGTCCTGGCTCTTGACGGCGAGTGTGAAGTAACGTTCGAGAATCTCAGATGTCGGATAACCCTTGACCGCCGATTCATCGAACGCGCCGCCCTCGAAGGCGCGCATGAAACTCCAAAGGTGCGCTTCATCGATGTCGCTGAGCCGGGCACGCGTCACGGGAATGTCTTCGTACAGCAACGGCCGCGCATCGTCGAGCAAGCTGGCCAATTCTTCCGGAGATGTTTCCCGCTTATCCTCGCCCACGCGAATGAAGAAGCGGCCGTCGCGCGTGCGATAAGGCCGGCGCTTGCCTTCGACGTCGAGGGCGACGATGCGGCGGCCGTTATCGAAGGCGATGCGATCGATGAAGGGAATCAGCGGGGGAAAAATCTCTTCGCGACAAATGCGTACGAGTTCATCCTGAACTTCTTCAGGATGATCGATGCCTTCGACACGCATTTGATCGTTGACGCCGAAGACCATCGTGCCGCCGCCGGTATTGGCGAGAGCGACAATGCCCTGCGCAATTCGCTCCGGATTCGAAAGCTTAACTTTTAATTCGAGGTAAGTGTCTTCGCCGCCGCGCACCAGTCGCATCAATTCGGTGCGCGTCGTCAGCGGAGCGGCAGTTTGATAAAGGTATTCCTGGAATGAGCGGTCAGTAACCGGTTCGTTGCGTTGCGTACTGCGGAAGCGTTTGCGAGCCATTTGTGTAATGGCGGGGCCGGCCTGCCCGCCCGGACGCTCAGCGCGTCGCTGGAATTCAAGTTAGTGCTTCACTGGGGATCGATGTCAGTGTAGCATAGCGCGGCTGTAGCCGGAGACTTCAGTCTGTGTCGCGTGTCGCACAGTTACAGTGAAGTCTGTGCTACCAACTCCATGTTTTCGCATCGCAATCATGCCAGCAAAGCTTACGTCGCGCTCGGGTCAAACCTGGGCGATCGCGCGGGCAATCTTTTGCTCGCGGTGCGCGGCATGATGGAAGCCGCGATCTGCGTCTGTCGCGTGTCTTCGATTTATGAGACCGAACCCGTCAGCGATGTCGTCCAGCCGCCATTTCTGAATATGGTGGTTGAGGTTGGCACTCCTTTGCCGGGGCCGGAGCAAGTGATGGCGCGTCTGCTGCGCATCGAGTTTCTGCTGGGCCGCACTCGCGGTCTCAAGGATGGGCCGCGCACGATCGATCTCGATCTATTGTTGTATGGCGACCACGAAAGTGACACCGAGTTTCTGCGTCTGCCGCATCCGCGAATGCATGTCAGAAGATTTGTACTCGAACCTTTGGTCGAAGTCGCGCCGCATCTCGTGCACCCAACCTTGAACTGTACGGCGGCTCAGTTATTGGAAAAGGTGGAAGACAAGTCAACCGTGCGGAGATGGACTCCGTAGGAGCGCCTCGGAGCGCACGCATCCTGCGTGCGGATCGCGGCCATCCCTGGCCGCTTTTTGTTTGAGATTGCAGGCAGGGATGCCTGCGTACCGCCCGCAGGGATGCGGGCGCTCCTAGAGCTTCGCCGTCGGCAAAAACTGCGGCGGTCGTCTGGCTTTCGTGGCCTGTTCGAAGGCGTAGGCAAACTTAAGCAAGACCGGTTCACTCCAGGCGCGGCCGAAGAACGAAAGCCCCACCGGCAATCCCACGACATAACCTGCGGGCACAGTGATGTGCGGATAACCCGCCACCGCCGAGGTTGTCGAATATCCACCCGTGAAGTGATCGCCGTTGACCCAATCGGTCACCCACGCCGGCCCGCCGGTCGGCGCAATCAGGGCATCCAACTTGTGCTTGTCCATGATTAAGTCGATGCCTTCTTTGCGTGACAGTCTGTGGTTTTTTGCGAGCGCGTCTCGATACGCTTTGTCGGTCAGAGGCCCTTTCGCCTGGGCCTTGGTCATGATGTCCTGACCAAACCAGGGCATCTCGCGGTC
This sequence comes from Pyrinomonadaceae bacterium, assembly GCA_036266295.1. Classification (GTDB taxonomy): domain Bacteria; phylum Acidobacteriota; class Blastocatellia; order Pyrinomonadales; family Pyrinomonadaceae; genus UBA11740. Next base: position 3,853 of record DATANL010000048.1, read on the forward strand.
GTGGTATTGATCGTTGAAGTCGATGATTTCTTTCAAAGACTTCACCGGCGCGCGCGGTCCGAGCGATCTGAGATATTCATTCAAGTCGGCCTTGAATTCGTAAAGCAACACTTCCAGTTCCGAATCGTCGAACTTTCCGGCGGTCGGAATGTCAGCGGGATCGATGACCGTCGCGCCGCGGCGTTTGATAATGTCGATGCAATCCTTCATCAGCTTGTCGACTGCATCATTAAAGCCAAACCCCTTGCGATGCACGCCGATGCGCGCGCCTTTCAATCCATTCGCATCCAGTGATTTCGTGTAATCGGCCAGCGACTTGCCGGCACTCGCTTTCGTGTCGTTGTCGCGCGGATCTATGCCCGTCAATGCGCCCAGGAGGATTGCCGCATCGGTGACTGTGCGACACATGGGGCCCGCGGTGTCCTGACTGTGCGCGATTGGGACGATGCCGGCTCGACTGATCAAACCCAGCGTCGGTTTAATCCCCACCAGCGAATTCGCATTCGAGGGACAAACTACCGAACCGTCGGTTTCGGTGCCGACGCCAATCGTGGCCAGGTTGGCGGCGATGGCGGCCCCGGTGCCCGAGCTCGATCCGCAGGGATTGCGATCGAGCACGTAAGGATTTTTCGTCTGACCCCCGCGGCCACTCCAGCCGCTGGACGAATGACTCGAGCGAAAGTTGGCCCACTCGCTCAGATTGGTTTTGCCGATAATGACAGCGCCCGCGTCGCGCAGCTTGCTGGCCACAAAAGAATCCTGCAACGGGATCGATCCGCCGAGCGCCAGCGAGCCGGCCGTAGTAGTCATGCGATCGTGTGTATCGATATTGTCTTTGATCAGGACGGGGACGCCGTGCAGTGGTCCACGTACGCGGCCCGCTTTGCGCTCGGCATCAAGCGCGTCGGCAATCGCCGGCGCGTCCGGATTCAACTCGATGACTGCGTTGATTGCCGGACCGTGCTTGTCGAGTTCGTCGATGCGGTCCAGATACATCCGCGTGATGGAACGCGCGGTGTACTTTCCGGATTTCATTCCGGCCTGCAGATCAGAGGTCGTCAGCTCATCGAGTTCGGAAGCGGCCGGCGACGTCGCCAACTTCTCCGTCGCGCCGTCTGCCAGGTTAGTAACGGTGGCGAGTGCAACGCTGCTGAACAAACCGGTTCGTACAAATCTTCTGCGATTCATATGTGCCTCAGATTGTGGGATTGATAACTCGCTGCCACTTTGAATTTTGTGGGTGCAGAAAGTCAAATGCGATGACTTGCGTCACCTCAGATCAGAATTTCGTCGGGCTCTTCGATGGTGGGGCCATCCAATAACTTGATCAGTAAACGAAAGGGCTTGAAATTGAAACTGACGGGAGTGCCGTTGCGGACGCTTTCGGCGAGACGCTTCGCATCGGGCAGCACATTGATCGCGCGCAACGCCTGCGGGTCGCTCTCCAGCAGCACGCGCTGACCTGCGTCACCGCCGAACGCCGAAGTCACCACCTCATAACGCAAGCGCAGCTTCACGAAATCAAGATCGGCATCAATCTGAGGTATCTGCAAGCGCGTCTGGTCTTTGCGCACGTAATTTCGAAATGCTTCGAGCAGGCGATCGGTCAGCGGATAATCGGTCGCTTTGGGTGGGTGGACGTAATCGACTTTGTCGACGCGGTACGATTCAAATCCGGGAATCTTTCCCGCGGTCAGCTGTCGATTGAAATAGAAAGCGGCTTCGATAATCCGGCCCCGAACCGGCGTCACGGTCAGGCCGCGAGCTTCAATGTCGGGCGTAATGCCGCCGCCGCCATAGAACACTCGTCCGGCGGCCGTGCGAAACGCCGGAGAGTTCGAAGTACGCGACGACAGCGAGTTCTCATTCGGCGAAGGCTGTCCGGGCTGCGTCGGTTGCTGATCGTCATTTTGATCGTGACGCACGTAGTAATCGTAAAGCGAACCACTCGAGTAATCGCGCTGCAACGATCGACCGTACGGCGTGTAGTAGCGGGCCGTCGTCAGCGTCAATCCGGTGTTGTAAGGCAACTGAAATACATGTTGGACCAGCCCTTTGCCGAAACTGGTTTCGCCGACGACCAGGCCGCGTCCGTGATCCTGAATCGAGCCGGCGACGATCTCGGAAGCCGACGCGGTGTTGCGATTAATCAAAACCACCAGCGGCATGTCCTCGGGGTCGCGACCATTCGATTTGTAAACGGCCGGATCGGTATATTCGCTGCGGCCCTTGACCGAGACGATCACTTTATCGCGCGGCAGAAATTCACTGGCAACATCGATTGCCTGATCGAGCAGGCCTCCCGGATTATTCCGCAGATCCAAAACCAGTTGGCGCATCTGGCCTTTCTTAAGATCGGCGATGGCCTCGTGCAATTCGTCATCAGACGTATGTTGAAATCCGCCGACGAGGCCGATGTAACCCGTGCCCGGCGTAATCATGAAAGAATTACGAATGGACGGCAGCGGCACGGCGTCGCGATTAATTTTGAGATTCAGCGGGGCTTCCTCGCCCGCGCGTTCGATCTTCAGGTCAACCGACTTGCCACGATCGCCGCGGACGTTCTTCGAAACTTCTTCGCTGGACCAGTCACGCGCGTCTTTCGCGTCAACCGCCAGGATGCGATCGCCGTTTCGCAGGCCCGCGCGATTTGCCGGAGTACCTTCGACCACCGATTGGATGTACACCCCGTCATCGTGACGCTGAATCTGCACGCCGATGCCGTAGAAGCTCGATGATTGATCCTCTTTCAGTTTCTTGAATTCCAGCGCCGGAAAATAAACCGAGTGCGGGTCCAGCGTGAAGAGCATCCCCTGAATCGCGGCCTGCGTAGCTTTCTCGTAATCAATCTCGCCGGCATAACGCTCTTCGACCGTGTTGATGGCTTCGTGGTAATCAGCTTCGATCCTGTCAGCTTCGTATTTCTCTCCGGCGGCCGCCTGGCTCGCCGACGCCGCGTGCCGCCGAACTGCGCGTGAACGCACTCCGCCCGCCACGCTGGCGACAACGATGACGAAGACTGCGACTAAGGTGAATTTTCTGGTCATGTCCAGAACTCAGGAGATAATTCTGATGAAAATATAACACAGTGCGTTCGCCAGCATAAGCATAAGCCCGCTTGTGCGGACAGGCCGATTCATTGAGAATGTGCCGGTGCCTCCGAAACTTTCGATCGTCATACCGGCGTTCAATGAAGCTGCGCGGCTGGGCGGTTCAATTACTACGATTCTCAGCTACTTGAATGAGCGCCGCGAATCTACGGAACTGATCGTGGTTGACGATGGATCGACCGATGCGACAGCGAAAATTGCTGAAGCGGCGCTGGCCGATCCGGGTCGCGTGAGCGCACGGCTGATACGTTACGAAGAGAACCGCGGCAAGGGATACGCGGTGCGTCTGGGACTGCTCGAGGCAGCGGCGAACATCGCGCTCTTTTCCGACGCGGACCTTTCCAGTCCGATCACCGAAGCGCCCAAGCTGATCGATCCGATTCAACGCGGTGAATACGATCTGACCTTCGGCTCGCG
>DATANL010000049.1:0-3803 GCA_036266295.1 Pyrinomonadaceae bacterium
TTTCGATTTGAGGCGCTTCCCGCTCACCGCCAAATACTTCGAGCGTGATTTCCACCGGAATCGTGTGCCGCGTCTCATTTCGTTTGTCCGACGGATCGCCCTCGGAAAGCAGCTCGGCCGATTCTTCTTGCAGCACCCACATCCCGGACTGCAGATTGGCAATGTCATATCGCGTGGATGGATCTTTGAGAAACGATTCGGGCGGCCGTTTGCCGACAAAGGCGACGCCGATTTCAATGACCGCCCCGTTGTGCTTCGTGGCATCGAGCAACCTCAAGTGTCTCACCAGCGACCAGACTCGATATTGATCTTCGATGTGATCGAAACAACGAAGTTGCCGTGGCATGGCCATGGTTAAGAGCAGGAGACGGCCGGTTTCGGTGGGCCGCTTGAGACGTAGACGCGCGCCGAACGGAGTCACGTCAACCAGCCGCGACATCTCCACCCACTCGTGACTGACGGTTTCGCGACAGGTCACTCGCACCGGCAACGAGAGCGCCACCCGCTCACGTAATCGTCTCGATTTTTTGTCTGTTGGCGACAGATTGGTAATCCAAAAAATGCGATTGATGACCGACTAGAGTCGGAATCTCAAACTGTTACTGGCAGCCGCGAATTTATTGGCGTTTTTGCGAATTCTCGCGTTGCTAAGACGTGCGTTTCAGGTTAAAATGAAACCGAATTTGACCGCATGAAATTTCCTGATCACGCGCTTCTTAATAAGACTCAAATTCATCAAGAATCAGCGTCACAAAAAATCGATAGCCGTTACCGAAGGCACTTGAAATTGTCTTTGGGGCAGCGCGGATTGTAGCGGAAAGGTTTGATTAATGGAAACCATCGAAAAGCAACACGTAAGCATTGAAGACGAGATGCGGCGGTCCTATCTGGACTACGCGATGTCGGTGATTATCGGTCGCGCCCTGCCCGACATTCGCGACGGATTGAAGCCGGTGCATCGCCGCGTCCTCTGGGCCATGAACGAGCTCGGCAATAACTACAACAAAGCTTACAAGAAGAGCGCGCGCGTGGTCGGCGATGTGATCGGTAAATATCACCCCCACGGCGACACGGCTGTCTACGACACGATCGTGCGCATGGCCCAGGACTTCTCGATGCGTTATCCGTTGATCGACGGACAGGGGAACTTTGGATCCGTCGACGGCGATGCGCCGGCCGCGATGCGTTATACGGAAGTGCGCATGGCCCGGCTGGCGAATGAGATCCTGGCCGATATCGAGAAAGAAACCGTCGACTTCCAGCCCAACTATGACGAGTCGTTGCATGAGCCCTCGGTGCTGCCGACGCGCATCCCCAATCTTTTGATCAATGGTTCAGACGGAATTGCGGTCGGCATGGCCACCAAGATTCCGCCGCACAATTTGACTGAGATACTCGATGCGACGATTGCCGTAATCGGCAACCCCGAGATTGATATTGAAAAGCTGCTGAAGATTGTTAAGGGCCCGGACTTTCCCACCGGCGGCTTTATCTGCGGCCGTGAAGAGATCAAGAACTCGTACCGCACGGGCCGCGGGATTTTGCAGATGCGCGCCAAGGCGTCAATTGATCGCATCGGCCGCGGATCGCATGAGCGCGACGCGGTCATCATTTCCGAAATTCCGTTTCAGGTTAACAAAGCCAAACTGATCGAGCGCATTGCCGAACTTGCCAACGAGAAAAAGTTGGAAGGTATTTCCGAAGTCCGCGACGAATCAGATCGGCAGGGCATGCGCATCGTCGTCGAGCTGAAGCGCGACGCGGTGCCGCAGGTGGTGCTGAACAAGCTATTCAAGTTGACGCCGATGCAATCTTCGTTCGGCGTCATCAATCTGGCGATCGTCAACGGCCAGCCGCGAGTGCTGAATCTGAAGCAGATGCTCGAGGCGTTCATAGATTTTCGCCGCGAAGTTGTGCGTCGCCGCACTGAATACGAACTGAAGAAAGCCCGGGCGCGCGCGCACATCCTGGAAGGTTTGACCAAGGCCATCGATGCGCTGGATTACATCGTGACGCTGATCCGCAACTCGAGATCCGTCGATGAAGCGCGCACCTGGCTCACGGGCAATCTCGCCACCGCGGACGAAGTGAAAGCCTGGAAAGGAATCCCCTCGAACGAACCGCTCAACAAGTATCTGCCGAAACTTCGGAAAGCGATGGAACGACTTTCGTTTTCCGAAATTCAGGCGCAGGCCATTCTCGACCTGCAATTGCGCCGGCTGTCGGCGCTCGAACGCCAGAAGATCGTCGACGAATATGAATCGATCATCAAACTGATTGCGGAGCTGGAAGAAATTCTGGGCAACGAGCAATCGCTGCGCGCGGTAATCGTCAAGGAGCTCGAAGAAGTGAAAGAGCAGTTTGGCGACCACCGCCGGACTGAAATTACCGAGTTAGGAACTGAATACACGATTGAAGACCTGAACGCCGACGAAGACGTGGCCATCACCGTCACCAAGAGCGGCTACATCAAGCGCACGCCGGTCACGACCTATTCGCGCCAGGGGCGCGGCGGCAAAGGCCGCTTTGGCGCCATGGCCAAGAACGAGGATTTCGTCGAGCACCTGTTCATCGCCTCAACTCACGCTTATCTCATGGTCTTTACCGATGACGGCCTGGTTTACAAGATGAAGGTGCACGAAGTGCCGGATGCGGCGGCAGCGTCGCGCGGCAAAGCGATCGTGAACCTGATTCAAATTTCATCCGAGCGAAAACTTGCCGGCGTCGTGCCGGTGAAAGAGTTCGCGGAAGGACGCTACGTGCTGATGGTCACGCGCAAAGGCGTCATCAAGAAAACATCGCTGGCCGATTTTCAGAACATCCGCTCGAACGGGATCATCGCGATCAATATCGACGAAGGCGATGAACTGCTCGACGTGGTTTTGACCGACGGCACCAAGCGCATCTTCATTGCGACGCATAACGGTTTCGCGATCCGGTTTGAAGAAAAGAACGCGCGGCCGATGGGACGCGCGACGCGCGGGACCCGCGGAATAGATCTTCGCAAAGATGATTTTGTGGTTTCGCTCTGCGCGGTTTCGCCCGACGATTCAGAGAAGATGCTGTCAGTGTCTGAGCAGGGTTACGGCAAACAGACTCCAATTTCGACTTATCGGCTGCAGTCGCGCGGCGGCAAAGGCGTCATCAACATGAAGACCACGGAAAAGACCGGCAAGGTCGTCGCCGTCTTTCCGGTTGATGAAGAATCGGAAATCATGATCATCACGCAGCAGGCGAAACTGATTCGGCTCGAAGCGGGACACATTCGCAAAACCGGCCGCAGCGCCCAGGGCGTGCGGCTGATCAAGACTGACGAAGATGACAAGGTGACCAGCGCTTCGGTGGTTCAGGCGGCCGATGAGGAAACTGAAGAGGCTTAATATGCGCCCTGTCGTGGACTGAGTTCTGCCGGGTCGACAAGCCTATTTACCCGATCGAAAGACTGCTGTTATTTTGTCTCGTCGCTCCATTATCTTCAGCTAACAGGGGAAAAAGTAATGGGTTGCATGAAAACTCTCCAAGGCAAGTGGCTCCTCTCCGGACCATTCCGCGTTGCACCGACCGTCGAGCTCAGCACTGAGAACGGTCAGGTGAAGGGCCGTACCACCATCGACATCGAAGGTGAACGAACCGACTTTAGGGTGTCCCACTGCGTCTGCAACGGGGTGACCGTGGAGTTGGTCTTCGTAAATGACATCGGCGAAAACGACTTCGGCGACAAACAATTCAACTATGGCGGGAATTGTGTGGGAGAAGACGTCTTCGATGGCGCTTGCATGGGTAACATATCAGGCGCGGCCAAG
>DATANL010000050.1:0-3218 GCA_036266295.1 Pyrinomonadaceae bacterium
GATCGCTTGCCAGCTCTGCTTTACACCCTGCGAATCTTTCAAGACGTCGGGCACGGCCGACATGATTTGCGTCGTCGGCGCTACATCCGCTTCTTCGATCAATCCAAACAGCGTGCGGGCGCGGACCATGACAGATGCCGCCGTGACTCGCGCGCCACCGCCGGCTCCGCCGCCACCGCCGAAACCGCCACCGCCGGCGCCTGCGACGTTCTGAATCTTCTCGGCGAGTGCGTCGACATGGCTCTTCAGCGTTGCATCGGTGACTTTGGTGCGCAACTCGGTTAGCTGTCCGCGAATCTTTCGCGCGTCGTCCGAGATCGCGCTCAGCGCGACCCATTCGTTGTACATCTGCATCGACGTGTCGAATTGTTTTTTCAGATCGTCACTCGAAGTTTTCACCCGCGGATCCATGACGAGGCGCAGCGGCTGTTCGTATTTCTTGCCGTTCACGGTCAGGACCGCCCTGTAATTGCCCGGCATGGCCCAGGGCGAAGTCGGCGCGGGCGCAGTATTTCGGTAGACGGCCGCAATTGGATAATTCGGCGCGACGCCAGGGACCGGCTTGTAATGCAAGTCCCAAAGAAAGCGATGCGTCCCACGTTCGGCTGATAACTTTTGCGGCGGCCGAATCCAGTAAGGCGGAATGTTCAAGAGCGGATCATCAGCGGGGACGGGATCGTCGCTCGCGTATCGACGGACTACGGCGCCGGTCGCGTCTTTGATTTCAAGCGTCACCGGACCTTTCGTCGCCGCGCCCACGTAGTAGTCGATCACTGCGCCGTCGGGCGGGTTTTCACCGGCCGGCACGTCGGGCGGCAGCGGCGTGTCGCTGTTCGTGTTCCAACGGACTCGGTAGGCAGTCTGGGGTTTGAAAAGATGCGCCGCCGATTTGACTGTTGCGTCCTGCATTTGGCGCAGCGGCGTGATGTTGTCGAGAATCCAGAAACCGCGGCCGTGGGTGCCGACGCAAAGATCATCGCCTTTAATAATCAGATCGCGAATCGAAGTCGCACCCATGTTCAGGCGCAGCGACTGCCAATGATCGCCATCGTCGAACGACACATGGACCGCGCGCTCAGTGCCGGCAAAGAGTAATCCCTTTCGTTCCGGATCTTCACGCACGACGTCGGTGTTTTCATTTTCGGGGATACCGTTCGTGATTTCGATCCAACTCGCGCCACCGTCGCGCGTGCGATAGATGTGCGGCCGCAGATCGTCCAGACGCAAAGTATTAATTGCCGCGTACGCCGTGTTCTTGTCGAAGTGACTGGCATCGAGAATCGAAACCTTCTGCCACGGCTTCAATTGTTTCGGGGTTACGTCCGTCCAGTTCCTGCCGCCATCGGTCGTGCGATGAATCAAGCCATCGTCTGTGCCGGCCCAGATGATATTCACATCGAGTGGCGACGGTGCGACCGCATAGATGACGCGCGCTGTGGTCGGCTGGGTCGTAACCTGGGGGCGGTACTTGCCAACCGTGTCAGGAACTTCAAAGTCTTTGCGCGTCAAATCCGGACTCACCTGCTCCCAACTATTTCCGCCGTCCTTTGTTTTCCAAAGCGTGTTGGCCGCGAAGTACATCGTGTGCGGATCGAGCGGCGAGAAAACGATCGGCTGCGTGCGCACGACGCGGAAGTCAGCGCCGCGAAACGGCTTCGGCATGATGTTCTGCGCCTGCCCGGTGCGGCGGTCGTAACGCGTCAGCTTGCCGCCGTAGACAATGTCCGGATCGAGCGGATCGGGAACGACGTAGCCGTACTCTTCGGCGCCCGCCGGATGCCAATCGCGAAACGTAATCTCACCGTCGTTGCCACGGCTCGAGACACAGGCCGAGCCGCTCTCCTGTTGTCCGCTGCACAGCCGATATGGAAAAGCATTGTCGGCGTTGACGTGGTACATCTGCGCGGTCGGTTGGTTGTACCAACTGCTCCACGTCTTGCCGCCGTTGACGGTAATCACGGCACCCTGGTCGCTGCCGAGCATGATCACGTTGCCGTTGTTCGGATTGACCCAGACGTTCTGATAGTCGTCGCCGCCCGGGGCGCCGCGAAATGCGGTCCAACTTTTTCCTCCGTCGACCGATTTCCACGAAACCACACTGGCTGAATAGACGATGTCCGGGTTCTTTGGATCGACGCGAATGACCGCGAGATCGCCGCCACCGATGCGGCCGGCCGGTCGCGGGTCAGTCGTGATTCTGCTCCAGGTTTCGCCGGCATCATCCGAGCGATAAATCACCAGACCGGGACTGAGAGCGACCGAAGCGAACAGGCGTTTAGAATTGCTGGGCGCGATTGCGAGGTTCACCTGAATGATGTTGTCGGGTAAGCCGCCGGTCAATTGCCGCCAGGTCTTGCCATTGTCAGTCGATTTGTAAATGCCGCCGCCGGTCCCGTTCCACGCCGCGTTTTCCCACGGACCCTGACGGGCTTCCCACAAACCGGCATAGGCCACCTCGGGGTTCGCCGGATCGAAAATCACATCAGCGCCGCCCACGTTTTCGTCTTTGTACAGGACTTTTTCGAAAGTCTTGCCGCCGTCGGTCGAACGAAAGATGCCGCGCTCAGCACTTGCTGCGTACGGATGACCCGCGACCGCGACGAGAACGGTGTCAGCGTTTCTCGGGTCGACCACGATTTGCGGAATCTGCTGGCCGTCGCGCAAACCGAGATGCGTCCAGGTCTTTCCCGCATCTGTCGATTTGTAGATGCCGTCGCCGACGGACAAGTCGGGACGCTGCAAACCTTCACCACTGCCCACGTAAATAATGTTTGGATCCGATGGGGCCACCGCGATCGTGCCGACCGAGCCCGTCGGCTGATCGTCGAAGATTGGATTCCACGTCTGGCCATAATCATCGGTCTTCCACACGCCACCGTTGACCTGCGCGATGTAAAAGACGTTCGGCTGCGAAGGCACACCGGCTACCGCGCGCGTGCGCCCGCCGCGAAACGGGCCGATGCTGCGCCAGTGCAGCGACTTGAAGAGGTCGGGGCTGAACTGTTGCGCTGTTACCGGAAAGGCGATGACGGCGATGGCTAGAACTACGAGAGTTGATAGGACACGACGACGAGACGACAAGATCGAATTTTTCATATTCAGTTGGTCCGAAGTGATTGTAACGACCGCAGGCGCGCATAGTATCGAATCGGTTTCGATTTGTCATTTGTGCCGGAAGCCCGAGCTCGTGTCAGAACCGCGAGCGGTAGCGACCGGAT
>DATANL010000051.1:0-3626 GCA_036266295.1 Pyrinomonadaceae bacterium
GCCGCGCCAGAGGATTACGTGCACCGTATCGGCCGTACCGGCAGAGCCGGCAATCAGGGTCAGGCGATCACCATCGTCGCTCCGGTTGATGAATTACCGCTGCGCGCGATCGAGCGGCTTACCGGCCAGCCCGTGAAGCGCGTTGCACCCGACGGTTTTGGCGGCGCGCGTCCGTTAGCGAATGCGGCGAAACCTTTTGTCCCGGCCGCAGCGGCACGTCGTACATCGGTTAGATCGTTTAGACCGCGACGGGGTCGATAGTAAAAAGGCCGCAGGTTCGCGCAGCGTGCGGACGGTCTTTGCAGACGAAAACAGTAACACTATCAAAGGAGTTGCAATGGAAGAGAAACGAACATTTAAGCTTGGAGATCGAGTCGAACAGATGTGCCTGACGTGCGGCGAAGAACGCGGACACGTGGTGGCATCAATCAGTAAGACAGGGAAAGTCACGCGCGTTAGTTGTCCGATTTGCGATTCGCGAGTTCCCTATCGCGCGGGTACGTCACAAAGGGCTTCTGCAAAAACCGGCGCACCTTACGATTCGACGCTGACATATCGCCGAGGGCAGATGTTGGTGCATAAGACTTTCGGAGAAGGTGAAGTAACGGCCCTCATCGAACCGCAAAAGATGGACGTGCTGTTTGCCGATCGCATGCGCCGGCTCATCCATGCGCATGCGCAAGTGTAAGCTGCGCCCAGGCAAGCGAATCCCCCATCGTTGACATCGCCGGCTGTCGGAACGTCTTTGAGGTTGCGCGCAGGGCGAGCGTAGAGGCCGAGCACTCCGTCGCTGAGTCTGAGCGCCGCCCTGGGAACAACCGTTTGGACCTTTGAGAGGAAGTAATGAAAAACATAAATGAGCACGACGCTTTACCGGCGGGTCGACAACTAGGCAAGGTCAATTGGGGCACCGCGGCGTTTTTGGTAATCGCGCATCTGGCCGCGTTAGCTGCGCCGTTCTTCTGGAGCTGGCGCGCGCTCATCTGCGCGGTTTTTCTCTACTGGGTCGGGGGCAGCCTGGGCATCGGCATGGGCTTTCATCGCCTCATCACCCATCGTGGTTATCGCGTGCCCAAGGTCATCGAGTATTTTCTTGTAACGTGCGGCACGATATCCCTTGAAGGCGGCCCCATCCAGTGGACCGTTACACATCGAATTCATCACGCGCATACCGATCGCGTGGGCGAGGATCCCCACACCCCGCGCGACGGTGGCTGGTGGGCCCACGTCGGTTGGATTATCCGCGGCACGGCCCAGGATCACGATAGCGCGACCATCGAGCGCTACGCTCCCGATCTCGTCAAAAACCGTTACTACCGACTGCTCAATCGCTTCTACTACGTTCCGCAAATCGTGCTCAGCGTGCTGCTGCTCGTCTTCGGCGGTTGGGACTTATTACTCTGGGGCGTCTTCCTGCGGGTGACACTCGCACTGCATGCCACCTGGCTGGTCAACTCGGCCACGCACATGTGGGGCAGACAACGGTTCCAAACCGGTGAAGACTCGCGCAACAGTTGGTGGGTTGCGCTGCTGACCTTCGGCGAAGGCTGGCACAATAATCATCACGCCTTTCCGACTTCAGCTCGACATGGTTTGCGCTGGTATGAGGTTGACGTGAACTGGTTGGGCATTCGCGTCCTGCAATTGCTGGGAATCGCGCGCGGCATCAAGCTGGTACGTTTCAATCGCACCGCAGCGGCATGGCAGCTCGTTCGCGGACGCGTGAAAGCACGGCGCGCATTGAACGCCATGTAACTCGAGGACGGCGGGAACGATGACTATTTGTGAATTCTGTCTACACCATTCGGCCGCCGGCACCTGTGGATTAGGCCTGAAGCCGCCAAAGACAATGCGGTGCCGCGAGTTCGATCCGGGAATTGAAAAATTCTGCGCCGATCCGGCGGACTTCGTCAGTCAAACTCAGATTGTCGAGATGGCGAGGTTCTTTGGGTTTGATCGAACCGAGTTGAAAAAGATCAGAATCGTCGCCGAACGTCGAGTTACCGATGACGCTGCCAAACACATTAATGCCTGAAATAATTTGGCATGCGCTAACTGTGGAACGGTCGTGATCGCATGAACGGCCTGCGCGTTTACACAAACCTTGAAGTGATCGAGAGCCAGGGCGGCTATCCGATCTTCTACAGCCGCTGCCAGGATGGTCCGTATTATCGCTGGTCATATAACGACAAGTCGCGCGCCTGGCAGGTCTGCCGTGTACATCCAGCGGTCTTGTCGCAAAGAATGTTGACGACGACTGCCTTGAAAACGATTCCGGCGCCACTGAAAACAAGTCTCGCCGATCATTATCAACTGGACTGAAAGATTAGGGAGGAGACACTAATTGGCGAAAGATGATTTGATTCCGGCGGAAGGCACGATTATCGACAAACAGCCGAACGCATTCTTCAAAGTCCGCCTCGACAACAGCGAGCACATTGTGTTGGCCGCGATTGCCGGCAAGCTACGCAGGCATCGCATTCGCGTTCTAGTCGGTGATCGTGTAATCGTCGAAATGTCTCCGTACGATCTTTCACGCGGCCGGATCACTTACCGCTATCGATAAAGATGACGACACGCCGCGTCGTCGAACACTTTCACTTATCACTCCCCCAGCTCAGCAATTCCCAAAGACTCATACCACGCGTAAGTTCGCCGCACCGCTCTGCTCTCGTTTCAATCGCTCAAAAAGAGAGGGTCTTTAGCTCAACCTTCGGCTAGAATGACTCCCTTTGAAATTGGAAACCATCGAACTGCTTTTGCTGGTTGCCGCGATCGTGGCGATGCTGGCGAGGCGAGTGCGCGTTCCGTACAGCATCGGCCTGGTCGCGGCTGGAATTACCCTGGCGCTCCTGCCTTTCACCCCGAGCATCGAGCTAACCAAACAGGTCGTATTCACCGCGCTCCTGCCACCGCTAATCTTTGAGGCCGCATTTCAATTGCGCTGGCGGGAACTGAAAAAGGACCTGCCGGTAATTCTCACTTTAGCGACTGTGGGTGTGCTTCTGTCGGGGTCCGTCATCGCGGCGGGGATGCATTACCTTGCGCGTTGGCCATGGATAAGCGCGTCAATGTTTGGCGCTCTGATCTCCGCCACCGATCCGGTGGCCGTAATTGCGATGATCAAGGACGCGAAGGCACACGGGCGAATTCGCTTGTTGGTCGAAGCAGAGAGCCTGTTCAATGACGCCACTGCCGCAGTGGGCTTCATGATTGCGCTGGTCTGGATGTCCGGTCAGACAGTAACTTTTGGCAGCACCGCTAAAACCCTGCTGATGGTAATTGTGGGTTCAATAATTTGTGGCGCCGTCGTGGCCGCGGTCGTTCTGCTGCTGGCCGGCGCTACGGACGACCACTTGATTGAGATCACTTTTACCACCGTCGCGGCTTTCGGATCTTTTCTCCTGGCCGAACACTTTCACCTGTCGGGAGTCCTGGCGACACTGACCAGCGGGTTGATAATCGGCAACGTCGGCCACATGTCGCTCTCAGCAAGTTCTCGCCAGGCCGTCGAAGATTTTTGGGAGTACGCGGCCTTCGTTGCCAACTCGCTGATCTTTCTGCTGATTGGTATACAGCTCGCGAGGCCGGCTTACCACTTCTTCTGGTTGTCAGCATTGATCGCA
>DATANL010000052.1:0-2776 GCA_036266295.1 Pyrinomonadaceae bacterium
GAACCGTTTCTCTATGAGCGGCTTTTACGAGTTCCCGTTCGGCAGAGGCAGACAATACTTAGCCCATATCAACAAATGGGCGGATGTGATCATTGGTGGCTGGCAGATTGAAGGCGCCTACGCTTATCAATCGGGATTCCCGATTAGATTCGGCAGCGACGCATTCTTTTTGGGCGGCAAGATCGCCATTCCCAAGAGCCAACAGACCGTGGCTCGATGGTTCAATACGCAGGCGTTTGTTTCAGTCGTGGGCGGCAACCCTACCTGCGGCGCCTTCCCTACCGGAAGCGCGAACTGCGCAACCCCGGTTGACCACTTGCGATCGCTGCCGTTCTACTTCGCGGATGTCCGAAGCGATCCAATCAACAACGCGGACCTCGGGGTGGCCAAGAACATCGCCGTGCGTGAAGGCATGAGGATTCAGTTACGACTGGAATTCATTAACGCCTTCAACCATCCGCTGCTTAACACCGGCGGTCTGTCCGCCTCGCAAGTCGTCGTCAACCCCGGTTCTGCCACCTTCGGGCAAACCGTTGCTTCGAACCAACAGAACTACGCGCGGCGCGCGCAGTTCATGGCCAAGTTCATCTTCTAGTTGGGATGAACTAGTTCTTTAACCACCGGGGAGTTTGCGTCGAGCAGGCTCCCCGGTTTTGTTTTACTTCTGAACGATCTAAAACTCGATGCCTCTATCACGCCGCAAATTTCTCGGAGCTGCCATTGCCGGCGCCGCCTTAACCAGCGTCAAGCGGGGTCTTGCATCTCGAGAATCAACCGGCACTCCTCCAGGTCCTATCGATCGAAAGGCCCTGGTCACGCGTCACAATCCGGTGATGCGAACCTTCGAACCGCTCTCGCCGCTTTCCGTTGGCAACGGCGAATTTGCTTTCACCGCCGACGTGACCGGTCTGCAAACATTTCCGTCGGATTACGACAAGACCATGCCGTTGTGCACGATGTCGCAGTGGGGCTGGCATACGGGTCCTCTTCCCTCTGGTCTCGATCCAAAGGCGCTGCGATTAACTCAGTACGACACGCACGGCCGCGCCGTCGGTTATCACACCAGTTCAGAGGGCCAAACAGAACTGTTCAATTGGCTCCGTCAGAACCCGCATCGTTTGAACCTTGGCCTGATTGGACTGAACCTGTCGAAGGGCGATGTCGGGGGAGCTGTTTCAGACATTGCGGGAATTAATCAGAAGCTCGATCTGTGGACGGGAATCATGGAAAGCAGCTTCCGGTTCGCTGGTCAACTGGTTGTTGTGCGCACCGCCGTTCATCCGACCCGCGATTTGCTGGCAGTCGAAATAAATTCACCTCTGGTGCAAAACACGACCCTGGTTCACGGCCTCTCCGTGCGCTTTGGTTTTCCTTACGGCTCTCCAGAGATGAATGCTTCAGACTGGTCCAATCATCGAAAGCATAAAACAACGATCACCAGGGCGAATCGCTCAGTTCGCATTCAACGTCAATTGGATAACGATGAATACCACGTGGCGATTGAATGGGAAGGCGAAGCCTCGTTTGATGACGATGACTATCATCAGTTCCTTCTTTACCCGAAAGAAACGCGAAATCGGCTGGCGTTTGTGGCCGCGTTCTCGCCAGTACCAATCAGTGTCATGCTACCTGATGCCTCCGCGACTTTCGCAGCATCGGCTCGACACTGGCAGCGATTCTGGTCAAGCGGCGCCGCCATCGACTTGTCCGCGAGTCGCGACGCGCGCGCACCCGAACTCGAACGTCGCGTCGTGCTGTCGCAATACCTGACGGCGATTCAATGTTCCGGATCGATGCCGCCGCAGGAGACCGGCCTCACCGTCAACAGCTGGTACGGCAAGTTTCATCTCGAGATGCATTGGTGGCACGCGGCGCACTTCGCTCTATGGAATCGTCTGCCACTGTTGGAGAAGAGTCTCGGCTGGTATTCGTCCATCCTCCCAAGCGCGCGCGAACTGGCGAAGTCGCAAGGCTATCGCGGCGCGCGCTGGCCCAAAATGGTCGGGCCGGAAGGGCGAGACAGTCCTTCGCCGGTGGGTCCACTTTTGATTTGGCAGCAATCGCATCCGATTTTTTACGCCGAGCTTGGTTATCTTTCGCATTCCAATCGGACCACGCTGGCGCGATACCGCGACATCGTTTTCGAGACGGCCGAGTTCATGGCGTCATTTGCCTATTATGAAAACGAACGAAGCAGATTCGTGCTTGGGCCACCGCTCATTCCCGCTCAGGAGAACCACCCGGCGCGTGAGACCTGGAATCCGACCTTCGAGTTGGCATACTGGTCATTCAGCTTGCGAATCGCGCAACGTTGGCGCACGCGTCTCGGGCTTAACCCAAACCCCGAATGGGAACGCGTGATCAATCGACTCTCGCCGCTGCCGGCCCGCGACGGCGTCTATCTCGCTCATGAGAATTGCCCGCAAACTTTCACTGACCGCAACCATGATCATCCGTCGATGCTGGGCGCGTTGGGAATGCTTCCGGGCGACGGTGTCGATCGCGAGACCATGCGCCGGACCCTTCGGCGAGTCATGAAAGAATGGCAGTGGGACAAAACCTGGGGTTGGGATTATCCGCTAACTGCGATGACTGCGGTGCGGCTCGGCGAAACGAAGATCGCGCTGGACGCTTTGCTGATGAACACCGAGAAAAATCGTTATCTGCCGAATGGGCCTGATTATCAACGGCCGAACTTGCCATGCTACTTGCCCGGCAACGGCGGACTGCTCTACGCGATTGCGATGATGGCTGGAGGCTGGTCGGGCGCGCCGCC
>DATANL010000053.1:0-3529 GCA_036266295.1 Pyrinomonadaceae bacterium
GAGACGTATTTTCGGCTGGCGGCGTGCAATCGAAGCAGTTGCCCGCCCACTGCAAGCAAAGGGATGCCAATGAACAACGGTGAAGTTTGTAGAAGTATTTGCTTCTCGTCGATGGCCAGGAAGAAAGTCACCAGACCGCCGATTAGAGTCAGTGAGAAACTCAGACCCAGCAGGATGCGAAATTGTGCCAATCCCACGCTGGCGCGAAAGAGGTCGCCGGCGTTGGTTGTATATTCAAATCGAACTTCCGATGCCATCACAACCTGGGTAACGCGAAGCTAAACTTCGATCCCTTGCCGACTTCCGATTCGACGCTCACTGACCCGCCGTGCTGCTCAACCACCTCTTTCACGAAGGCCAGTCCCAGCCCGGTTGATTCTTCGTCTTTTTCCTGGCCGTCGCGGGCGACTCGGTAGAACTTTTCCCAAATGCGGTCGATTGAGTCGGCGGGAACACCGTAGCCGCGGTCTTCGACGATGACGCGGACAGTTTCAGCCTCGAGCACGGTCGTAACGGTGACCGTCGTGCGTTCGGGGCTGTAGCGGACGGCGTTGTCGAGCAATTTCATCACGACCTGCGTAATCAAACTCTTGTCTGCGGCGACGGGCGGGATGTTGGCGCTGGCTTGATCGACCATGCGGATGCGTTTCTTCTTGGCGATTGGCGTCATAGTCGCAATCACTTCGCGCACGACTTCATCAAGCCGCAAAGGGATGTGCACGACTTCCTGTTTGTCGGCGCGTTCAAGTTGGGTCACTGAGAGGAAGGTGTCGATCATGCGGGCCATGCGCTGCGATTCGTTGGCGATGATTTGAACAAACTCGCGCGACTCGGTGGGAATCTTTTCATCGACGGCGAGCAACTCCGAGAACCCGTTAATGCTGGTCAGCGGCGTGCGCAACTCGTGCGACATCAAAGAGATCATGTCGCTCTTCAGTTTTTCGAATTCTTTCATGCGCGTGACGTCGCGCACGCGAATCGTGAAGCACAGTGGATGCAGATCGTGAGAGCCGTTGCCGTTCGCACTCGGGTTCAACTTGTGATTGACGTGATCAAACGCTGCTGCCGGTGAAGTATTCGCGCCGTTGCCGTTGGTCTTGGAATCGCTGGCAATCGAAATTCGCAGTTCCAAAGTCTGGTTCCGGTCTGAGAAATTCAACTCGCGCTCATATGGCTGACCCGATTGCAGCACGCGTCGCACAGCGATCGAGGGTTCATCAAAGACACCGGCCTTGAATCGGTCCAGCAAGCCAAACAAGTCGAGATGCTCAACCTCGTTAGGTTTAAGTTGCGCAGCCTTCAGCATCGCCGGATTGAGATACGCGAGCGTGCCGTCGAGGTAAGTGAGGGCGTATGCATCAGGCGCTTCCGCGAGCACCTCCGCGCCGAAGCGCTGCTGGGTCATCACACCGCTCAGGTAATCGAAGGCATGCAGGCGATAACTCGAAGTCCGCGCGGAAACAAATGCGGGCAAATTGCCGTCCAGCTTCTTTTTGCGCGCCTCTTCCCGCTGCACGTTGCGCGCGATTTGGCTGCCGACAGCTTCGAGCAGACGCCGATCACTTTGATCGAAACTCTCGCGCAATCGCAGCAACAACACGCCTACGGTGCGATTTTCGTGACGCAGCGGAATCGCGACCGACTCGAACGTATCGATCGTTCCGGCCGCGGCCAACTCAATTTCCTTTTTCTGCAGAGCGCGGTCACAGAGTTGGACCAGTTGACGCCACACAGAGGTGCGGCCCGGATCGATTGCACCGTTGGACGATCGCAGTTGAGCGCAGGGCACCAGATCGCCTACTTCATCGGGTTGGAAGATGATGCCTTCTTCCAGAGGCAGAATCGTCTGCAAGAGCTTCAGTCCGTTGCCAAGTCTCGACGATGACGGCGCGCCGATCGCGACCAGCCCCGTCCGATTGGAAGTTTCGTTGACGCGATCGGTGAGCAAGCTGTCGATCAACCACAGCCGATATAGCTGCACCACAATGACCGCACTCGTCGCGCCCAGCGCGAGCGGTGCGAACAAAATGTTGACCTTAAGCAGCCACGAAATCAGCGCGCTGGCGATAGCCGTTACGATGAAACCAACCCCTAGCACCCAAAATGAACGGCGCGCGCCGGCTCGGCCCACGAAGTAACCCGCGCTGACACTGACGCCCACAATCAGCAGCAGTCCTACCCACGTCTGCGGTGTTTGCAGCGGAGTATCCCCGCGGGCGACGTTAACGACGAAAGCGGTTTGCAGCGAATCGATCAAGCCCGCGCGCCAAACGGCACAGGTCGCAGTGCCTGCCGCGAACGACAAGAGCAGAGAATTAACGAGCGATTTCCAGGTAAACGTCTTCAAGTTGGAATGGTTGGGAACTTAGGGCGTGAGGCGGTTAGGCCGAACAAATTATACACCGCCGGGGACGGATTTGCGCAAGAAAATCTGAGGCGATCTTGCGCTTCAGACGGATTGCGAAGCTGCCAATGACTGAAGCGCTCGCTCGATTTCAATTTCGTCGGCGGGATCGACGGTCCGCAGGTCAATCAGCACGCGTTCTTCCACGATTCGTACGATTATCGGTGGAGTCCACTGACGCAAATTGTCACCGATTTGATTAGCGGTGAAGCGGCGGCTGTTAATGGCGATGACCACGGTGGGTAACGCTGAAGTAGGCGCTGAGCCGCCGCCAACGGCAGATTCACTCTGAGTTGTCTCGACCGTGAATGATTCAAGACTGTGCTGATTGATTTTGCGGACCAACTGATTTGCCCGCTCGGCGATTTGGACGAGCGACATCGCGAGGATTGCGATCGCGGGAGGTTTGGATCCGAGGGAATATTCTTCGAGTGTCGCTGCCAACGCCGCCAGCCGCAGCTTGTCGGCACGCAAAGCGCGATACAGAGGATTGCGGCGCATGCGCTCGATCAGTTCAGCGCGGCCAACTATTAAGCCGGCCTGCGGTCCGCCAAGTAGTTTGTCGCCACTGAATGAGACGAGATCCGCGCCATCCTTTAGTGATTGTTTGATGATCGGTTCGCCTTGAATGCCGAACTCGGTCAAATCAATTAATGCGCCTGATCCTGCGTCTTCGTACAGCAGCAAGTTTCGCTCGTGCGCCAGTTCAGCGAGCTGTGCTAATGATGGCGTCTGGGTAAAGCCAACGATGCGATAGTTCGACGTATGCACGCGCATGATCATGCGCGTATTGTCATTGATCGCGTTCCGGTAATCAGCCAAGCGGGTACGGTTGGTCGTGCCGACCTCAATCATACGCACGCCGGATTGCGACATGACATCCGGCACGCGAAAGTCGCCGCCAATCTCTACCAACTCTCCGCGCGAAACCACGGTCTCAGCGTCGCGCGCAAACGTGTTCAAGACCAGCAACGCCGCGGCCGCACAGTTGTTGACGACGATCGCCGCTTCAGCTTCAGTAAGAACGGTCGCCAACTGCTCGGCGCGCGCGCTGCGCTTTCCCCGGCGGCCGGTGATGGTGTCGTATTCAAGCGTGCAATAGCTCGACGCTTCCTGAAGCGCCTC
>DATANL010000054.1:0-3322 GCA_036266295.1 Pyrinomonadaceae bacterium
TAGGTTGAGGCCTTGTTGATATCGGCGATCCAAATCATCACCGGCGCGGTGTCCGCCATGTTGCGGAACCGGGCTTCGCTTTCCCTGAGAGCCTGTTGCGCGAGCATGCGCTCGGTAATATCGCTGGAAGCGACTAACAGACAATGCCGGCCATCAATCTCCAGTTGCTCGGCGGACGAAAGCAGCACACGCATCGAGCCGTCCCGGGTACGGAGCTTGGTCTCCCGGTTTACCAAAGAGCCGCGGTCTCTTAATTCGGCAACAAAGGCTTCTCGCGCTTCGGGCAATTCCCAAATATTCAGCTCCAGCGAGGTCTTGCCAATGACCTCGTCGCGACGGTAGCCACTGACCTGGAGAAAGCTGTCATTCACGTCCAGATACTCTCCAGTAGCCACGACGGTCAGCGACATGGGTTGCGGATTGGCGCGGAAAGCCTTCGCAAATCGCTCGTGGCTCTCGCGAATCTCGTCAAGCGCCCGGTGACGATCGGTAACATCGATATTGACGCCAATCATTCGATCGGGCTTGCCGTCCGAAGAGCGAATCACGCGTCCCTTGGACGCCAGCCATAAGACCTCGCCGTCGTTCCTGAGAATGCGAAACTCGTGGTCATACGGCTTGTCATGTTCGATTGCTTCATTGGCGACTTGCCAGGTCTGTTCGCGGTCTTCGGGATGAATGAATTCCAGAAATCTCTCGACCGTCGCTTCGCCGTCTCCCGGCTCCAGCCCGAGGAGATGCCAGAGCATTTCGGACCACAGAGATTCTCCCGTCGCCAGGTTCCATTCCCAGGTCGCAACTCTGGCTGCCTGTTGAGCGCGTTGCAATCTGCTCTCGCTTTCACGGAGCGCGTTCTCGGCCTCTTTACGTTCGGTAGCGTCGCGGAAGTAAATGGAAAGACCGGCCGGCGTAGGGTATACGCTCACGTCGACCCAACGATTGATGATGGGCGAAAGTCCCTCGAAGTTAATGGGCCGCCCTTCATCAAGCGCGCGCATGATTACCCGATGAGAGTCGGTGCCGATGGCTTGCGGAAAGACATCCAGAAAGCTGCGGCCGATCAAATCCTGGCGGCGCAAGGCCCACAGTTCTTCGGTCTTGCGGTTTACATAGGTAAAGCGCAAATCAGAGTCGACTGAATAGAATGCATCGCCGATACTTTCCAGAATTTCATTGACCTTGCGGTGCGACGCAGCCAACTCATTTTCCGCGCGCTTGCGCTCAGTGATGTCGCGGAGGATCACGGTGTAAAACTTTTGTCCATCGACTTCGATTTGAGAGATCGAAGCCTCCATCGGGAATTCCTCGCCTGAAAGCTTGAGCCCGTAGAGTTCGGTCCCGCGGTCGCCCATCATGCGGCGCGTAACCTCTCTCGTGCCGAAAGCTTCTAAATCGTGCCGGTGCGCCGTGCGATAACGTTCCGGGATGAAACGGTCCAGCGAATGGCCTACGGCCTGGCTGGCGGGGCAACCAAAGATCCTTTCAGCAGACTCATTGAACAGAATTATCTTTTGGTTCTTGTCGATGGTGATGATGCCGTCCATCGCCGAGCCGATAACCCCGGCCAATTGCGCTTCGCTTCGTTTGATCGCTTCTTCAGCCAACACGCGCTGAGTAATGTCACGTATGACGCTCAGGATATTTTCGCCGCTGGAAACGATCCGCGCCTCAAACCACCGAGGCTCGTCATTAATCTCCAGTTCGTATTCGACGAGCTGAGTTTCGCGCGTTTCAATCGCCTGCTCAAAAGCTTCTGTCAAACGGTCGACGAGCTCAGGCGGCAGAACTTCGCGCATGTTCTTCCCGATAAAGGCCTCGGGTGGCAGCAACAGATCTTCCGGATTGTTGCAGTGATGATCGAGATAAACGCCGTCGCGGGTCTGCATGAACATCAGATCAGGGATGGCTTCGAGAATCGCGCGATCTTTCTCTTCAGCCAGACGGGCGGTCTCTTCAGCCTTCTTGCGGTCGGTGACATCGATAGCCACGCCGCGCAAACCTACGACCTTTTGATCGCGATCGAAGATTGGAATCAGGTAATTCTCGGTCCATACGTATCGCCCGTCGCGCGTGCGCCAGCGGAATTGAGAAAAACCGTCGTGCCCGCCGGTCACGACGTCGTCGCTTTCCTGCAGAGCTCGGTCGCGATCGTCCTCGTGCATTAATCTCGCGCCCAGGCCGGGCGCTTCGGCCAACCATTCTTCCGGTGTATAGCCGAGCATCTTGTAGACGTGATCGCTGATAAAGGTCGTCCGTCTTTGATTGGTGTTCGGATCGATCATCGCTTCCCAGACGATGCCGGGGACATTCGAAACAGTTTCATCCAATCGCCGGTGCGCCGCCTCGGTCTCGCCCATAAGCCGGGCCTGCTCGCGTTCAGCCGACCTGACGCGCTGGAGGGTAATTAACAAAAAGGCGATCAGCACGGCTTCGAGCAGAATTGCCGCGGCAGCGCCGATGATGTACCACCTGTCTTCTTCCCAGAAGGTTGGCCGCTTGAACTGAACAATGCTGCCGGTTGGAAGCTGTTGTTCGTTGATTCCCCACCGCTTCAATTGGGCCCAATCAAACATCGGGAGCACGGCAGTGCTCTCGACCGGCACGTCTTGAGGCCGCTGGCCGTTCGCCAGTTGCACCGCCATCTCGGCTACTCTGGTGCCAGCCTCGCTATTGTTCCGCGCATATCCGCCGACAATGCCTTTGCCAATCTGCCAACTTGCAAGTCCGTAAACCGGAACTCGGGCCGAGGCCGTGACCAAAGGCAGGATGTCGAAAGTCTCCAGGAGCTTGTTGTTTTCACCGTAAGCCTGCTGCCAGGCATAAAGAATTATTGAATGATCGGGAAGGCTCCGTGTCTTCTCCAATAGTTCCTGCGCGCTCAGATCCGTCAAATAGTTCAGGGAGACTCGGCTCTCGTATCCTTGCAGTCTTTCGCGGGCCATCCTCTCGTACAATTTGCTGTGGTCGAGCGTGCCGCTGATAATGAATACCTGTTTAGTGTCCGGATGTAACCCGAGAGCGAGATCCAAAGTCTGCTTAAAACTAAACGTATTGATGACGCCGGTGAGCCCGCCACCAGTCTCGAATTCCTTAGGATCAGGAGGCCGGACAACGTTAAAGACAATCGGGGTATTCGGAAAAAGATCGTCGCGGTACTTGAGCAGAAACTGCAGCGGCGTATCGCTGCCCGCGACGACGACGTCGATGTGGCGGCGCGCGTACTTCTGCTTTAGATAGGCATGCAGGACGGCTTCCTGATCGTCGCCGGGAAATCGATTTGATTCGAGATATTCCGGATAGTATTCAATGCTGCCTTCCGGGC
>DATANL010000055.1:0-6453 GCA_036266295.1 Pyrinomonadaceae bacterium
GTCGGCAAAAGAAATCGCCCAATCAACAAAACGAACAGAGTGCCGGCCACGGTCAGCGTTAAGCCGATCGGCGCAATCGAGAAAATTCCGAGACCTGATCTGCCGGACTGTTGCAGCACGGTGCTGGCAATCAGGAAAGCCGGCGCGCCAATGATCGTAATCGCAGTGCCCAACGACGCCGCAAAAGACATCGGCATCAGTAATTTCGACGCCGGCAGTTTTTGCTCACGCGATAAGTCGAGCGTGATCGGCAGCATCACCGCCGTAGTCGTCACATGGTGGGTGAACGCCGAGAGCAGCGCGACTGACGGCATGATGACGGCAATCGCGCGACTAAGACTCTTGCCCGCAAAGTGTCCAATCCAATCGCCCAACTTGTCAGAGAGGCCGGTCGCATGCAGCGAGCCGCTCAGCACGAAAATTCCGGCGATGACGATCGCGGGTTCGCTGCTGAAACCCGACAAAGCTTCTTCCGGCTTGAGCACGCGTGTGACGTAAAGGGCGACTACAATCAAGACCGCCACCACATCTGTGCGAATCCATTCGGTAATGAACAGAGTCAGCGCGACGATGAGAATCGCGAAGAAAGCAATCTGCTGTGGATTTACGTTTGCGAACAAAGCACTCCTTTATTTACGAATAGAAAAATATTTACGACTACAAAAATTGGGGGTTAAGAAATGCTGAAACCGAAAAGCTCGGGAGTACATTGAGCAAATAAAATGCCGAACTCGTTTCGCCACGTAATCGACGCAATCGCGCCGTATTTGTTAGAGTTTGCGGGATGCAACTGACAATCCGAACTCCGACTGATTTTAATTTTTACCGCACGGTTTTGAGTCACGGCTGGTGCGAGCTGCTCCCGTTCGAATTAGATCGCGATAGATGGAAATTGACGCGCGTCCTGGATCTGGATCGCGGCCGACCGTTGACGGTCGAAGTCTCGGCCCGCAAAGGCGCCTTGAAGATTCTCACGTCGCGTCAGGTCAACGATCGCGCGGTGCAGAAGATCATGCGCGATGTACGACACATGTTTCGTCTCGACGACGACTTGAAACAGTTCTACCAGTTGACGTCCACAGAGCCGGAGTTTGCGTGGATCGCGGAACAAGGCGCCGGCCGTCTGCTTCGTTCACCGACCGTGTTCGAAGATTTGGTGAAGATGATCTGCACGACCAATTGTTCGTGGGCACTGACCCAAAAGATGGTAACCAGCCTGGTGAATGAACTCGGCAGCGATTCAGATGACGGCCGCAAATCTTTTCCTACGGCTGACGTGATGGCCCAACAATCAGTCGAGTTCTATCGCGATAAGATCCGTTCCGGTTATCGCGCTCCTTACTTGCACCAGTTGGCCCAGCGGGTCGCGTCAGGTGAACTGAACGTCGAGAGTTGGTTGACCAGCGAGGCGTCACTCGCTGAATTGATGAAAGAAATGAAGAGCGTTAAGGGAGTAGGAAACTATGCCGCCGAAAATGTGCTGAAGCTCATCGGCCGCTATGATGGTCTCGCTCTGGATTCATGGACGCGCGCAAAATTTGCCCAGGCGCGCAACCACGGACGCGCCGCTAACGACAAAAAGATTCTCCGCTTCTACGCTCGCTTTAATTCATGGCGGGGACTCGTGCTCTGGTGTGATATGACGCGCGAGTGGCTCGATCCTCAAAATGTCGCTAAATGGTAAGCGACTGCAATGCTTTGGACGCACGTTCAGATTCCTGCTCGTAAATATAAGTAGTTACAGCGCTTGCGGTGCAACCTTTGTAACCTCTCAGTCACTTACTACGTATGCAGTAGTGAGAATTGTTTGACCGCAGGAATGCGAGTTGCACGATGGAAATTTTGGGAGGTTAAGGAAAAATGAAACGTTTCATGAAGACATTCTTCGCCGTATTGATTGTGGGTGCGCTGGCGTCAATTAGTGCACTGGCGGCAGGCGACAAAGGCAAAGTTGACAAGAAAATGATCACGTTCACCGACGACGTGATGGTTAACGGGACGCTCGTCAAACCGGGCGACTATGAAGTGAAATTTGACGAAGGTACAAACGAATTGAGCATTCTCAAGAATGGTAAGGTTGTGGCCAAGACTCCGGCGCACGTGGAAGCGCGATCAGAGAAGGCCAAGAACACTGCCCTGCGCACGATGGACAAGGGCGGCAATCCCGAACTGATCAGTGTCACGTTCGGTGGCTCGGATCGTGACGTAGTTGTTGGAGCGAGCGGATCGACCAACGGCACTCAGTGACGTGTCCTTTAAGCAATAACAAGGCGGCGCGGAGACGCAACCCCGCGCCGTTTTCATTTTCATGCTCATTACCGTTTAGACGCCGGACTCGTCCGGCGCACGCCGCACAAGTGCGGCATCTAAACGAGCGCGTCAGTTGTCATGCGGACGGCACTGACTCCGCGCCAGTGCGATAACGCAACCCCAACGCAATTATCTTTTGCAGTAATGATTCGTAATCGACGCCGCAGTGTTTCGCGGAATCGGCGAAGTCTTCGGCATTGGCAATCTGCGGATTCGGATTCGCCTCGAGCAGATAAATCTCGCCACTGTCAGTGACCCGATAATCCAGACGCGCGTAACCGCTGAGAAACAGGGTCCGGTAAATTCTTTTCGAGAGCCGCTCGATCTTATCCACCATCTTTTTGTCGAGTTCAGCCGCCTTGGTGACGACGCCGACCTTTTCCTGGTACGCGGGGTCCCACTTCAATTTGGCGGTCGCGATGTTGGGCGCGCCTTCCGGAAGTTTTTCGATCACCAATTCCCACGGCGTGTATGTCTGCAAGCGCTGGTTCCCGATGACGCTGACATAAATTTCGCGGCCGGCGATGTACTGTTCGGCAATCGCGTGCGTCTTGGTTTGCCGATGAATGAACTCGACGCGTTCGGCCAGCTTCTCGTCGTCGTTGACGATCGAGGCGCGCGCAATGCCGACTGATCCCTCTTCACTGATCGATTTCACCAGCAGCGGAAATTTCAATCGCTTCGATCGCTTCACCACGCGATTCATATGAAAGACTGCGAACGACGGCACGTGAATGTGATGATAGGCCAGCACCATCTTTGACAGTGCCTTATCGCGACAGATCGTCAACCCGCGCGGATTGCAACCCGTGTACGGCTGCTTCATCAATTCGAGATAACTGACGACGTGCTGATCGTAGAGCGGGTATCCGTGAAATTCTTCGAGCAGATTGAAGGCAACCTGTGGCTTGTGTTCGAGCAGCGCGTTACCGATGACGCCCAGGTTGTTGTAGACGCCGACGGGATAAACTTCGTGACCTATCTTCTTGAGTGTCGAGATCACGTCCCACTCAGTTTTGTAAGGCGACACCTCTTTGGGCGTGAGGCCGTCGATGCTTTCCGGCGGCACCAGGTCTTCGTGACAAAGAACGATGACGCGCAGCTTCTTGAAGGTCTCGCCATTTTTTGAAGCAGGCGACGCACCAGTCTTGCGATTTGTCTCGCGATCGTTCTTTTGGGCTTCGTCTTTCACAATCAGGGTTTGTGAATCCACGCCCGGCCTCGCGGCCGCACGGCTGACACTAGAGTGCGATTCGGTAATAACCGGAATGCACCACATTCATCGTTTGCACCGTCAGCATCACCATCAAATGCCGTTTGAGTTGCTCGTCCCGGCCCACGGCACGCAACTTCAATTGACCCGCGCGGGCAATCATCAACTCCAGAACGTGATCGATGGCGTAACCGTGCACGCCGGTTCCTTCCGAAACCAGTTGTTGAATCTCAGGGCCCACGCGTCGCAGAAATGCGGCGGCAGTTTCACGCGCGCGCTTGTTTGACTCTGACGAAAAGATGCGACGGAGATCGTTGTCCAGGTACGCAGGCCATTCGAAAGCATACTTCTCGCGTTTGCGGTCGTAGTGCTCGCGCAGCGTAATCCTGATTTCGGGCAGCGTCTCGATCTTGCGGCGGACGCGATTGCGCGGCCGCGTGCCGGCAATCTCGTTCAGTAACTCATCGACTGATTCGAGTTTGCGCAACGCCGGCCAACCGCGATAACGACGGCGCCAATTCGAACGCGGCTGCAACCAGACGGCGAACGTCTCGGCGAAATCTTCAGCCGGATGCGCCTGCGCGTACCACGCGTCGAGATTCAAAACGTAGCGACGGCTGTTCGGTTTTGGTTTGTATGACGGCGGATATTTTTGAGCGAACGATCCGAAGGTGCGAATCCAACGCCGCTTGAAATGCAAACGGAACGCGTTGTCCAGCGCGTGCCCGGCTTCATGTCTCAGAATGCGCATGCATTCAACGTCAGTGCCGCCCTCGACCTCGCGCATGTATTTGCGCTCGAGCTTCATCAGGCGCGGATGCGCGAGATAAAACGGAATCGCAAACCCCGGGACGCCGTCCGGCGTGAACCATTCAGCTGATAACCAAACGTGCGGCTTGAAGCGAATGCCTCGATCATTCAATTCACTGTAAAGACGTTTGATGTGCGGTTCGATGAACGAACCTTTGATGCGGATGGGAAGATCGCAGATGCGAGTGTCGAGCAATCGCTCATCGGAGATAAGACTCCATTTGAATCGCGCCGGCACGCCCCCGATTCTAGCTTTGAATGATTCGCGAGGCTAGATCGTTTTTCACCGGACGTAAGAAAAGTGGTATTGATACGCGAATCGTTGATATCTTGCGTGACATCGAAGATGAGCGAAGACAAACCCTCCGACCGTGTAACGAACATCCTGGCGCGGCTGGGCCGAATCAAGAAAAGATTGTGGATTGCGGTAGGCATCGCGCTGGCTACTACGATTACGCTCATCGCCGCGGTCGTGCTCGTCGCAATGTTCATCGGCATGCGCGACCAGAGCAAGGCCCCCAAAGTTATCAAGAACCAAATCGGAATGGAGTTCGCTTCAGTTCCGCCCGGAAGCTTCATGATGGGCTCGGACCACGGACTCGCGGATGAGAAGCCGCTGCACCAGGTGACAATTAGCAAACCGTTTCTCATCGGCCGTTATGAAGTGACGCAGGGCGAATGGAAAACTGTGATGGGTCGCGAACCTGTGAATTTCAAGGGCACTAGTTTTCCGGTGCAATTCATAACCTGGCCCGACATTCAGGAGTTCCTCGCGCGCTTGAATCAAAGAGGCGACAGCTACGTCTATCGTCTGCCGACTGAGGCCGAGTGGGAATACGCCTGCCGCGCCGGCGCCAACGGAAATTACGCCGACGAGTTGGAGTGGCTGTCCTGGTACGCCAACAACTCAAATCAAAAAGTACACCCGGTGGGCCATCTGCACCCGAACGCGTGGGGCATTTACGACATGCACGGCAACGTCGCCGAATATTGTCAGGACTGGTACGACGCGAATTACTACACCCAGAGTCCATCCGTCGATCCCCAAGGTCCGGCAAACGGAACGCAGAAAGTTCTTCGCGGGGGTTCGTTTTTTGATCTGGGTCCACTCTCGGCAGCGACCGACACGTCGAAATTGCGCTCGGCAGCTCGGAACCCGGTTGCGGTGGTTGGCGGTCCGTTGGAGGACTATGGCTTTCGCATCGTGGCGATCGCGAAGTAGTTTCCGAGCAGAGCTCAATCAGCCTAGGGATTGTTCGGATCTTTCTTGCGCACGAACACTTCGCCTCGTCTGGTCAATCCCGACTTTTTGGCGAGAGTAAACAAAACGGAATCGAGAATGTCTTTGTTGTCGAGCTTGAAACTCGTCGCTCCCTGTACCTGGCTGTCGGGATCGTTATATTGCAGGGTGAGATACTGAACGTTCGTCTTGATAAG
Organism: Pyrinomonadaceae bacterium; assembly: GCA_036266295.1. GTDB lineage: Bacteria > Acidobacteriota > Blastocatellia > Pyrinomonadales > Pyrinomonadaceae > UBA11740. Next base: position 5,771 of record DATANL010000055.1, read on the forward strand.
TTTGGCCGGCAAGGCATAGATGCTCGGGACGTTTTGGGCCACCGTCGCGGCGGCCGGTTGGACTTTATGCGTGTCGCCATAAGCGCCGGTCAGCGACCGGTAAGGGATGAACAAAATCTCTTTGCCGTTTTTGTCGCGAAAGACAAACCGCGAACTCGCGTCGTCAAAGTTGACGGTGCCTTCCATCTTCTTGTTATAGCCGAACACGCCGCCTTCGTATTTCGCTTTCACTGACGGGGGCGCTTCCGGTGGCCCCGGGACAGTGGTCGAGCTCTCGGTCACATCCTGTGGGGTGGTCGGTCGCGGCCGTTGCGCGAGCGCGATGGCGGCGACGCTAAACACGAGTGCAACTACACACGTTGAGCGAAAGATCTTATTCATTGGTTGTAGCTCCATCGATTCAAGCGAGGCGGATGATGACTAAAGACGCTGGCAGCGTCCTGACAGTTGCCAGCCGGGGGCCGATTTAACAAGGGCCAAACGGTTACCGCCGGGCTTTCGTCAGTTGTTCGTCAGCGAATGTGTAGCGCGTCGTGCGCAAGCTTCCGTCAATAAAGGTATAAATCAACCCTTCTTTCATGTTGCGGAAGATAATTGTGCCTTTCGATTCGTCACGCACGAACGAGTGGTTTTCCTTGATTTTCAGAGTTTCCGGCGTATCTGAAGAATGTTCATGCTGTAAG
>DATANL010000056.1:0-3557 GCA_036266295.1 Pyrinomonadaceae bacterium
ATGTGGTGATTGATAATCCCGCGACTCTGCCGGTATGGGTGCGCGACGCGGCGCAGATTCTGAAGGGGAATGCGGATCGGTACGTTTACATTTCATCGACCGCCGCTTATGCCGATGTGAGCAAGACCGGCCTGGTCGAAACGATGCCGTTGGCCAAATACACCGGGCCTGACGCGATGAAAGAAACCAACGCCACGATGCGGGCGAGCAACTTTGCCTTATTCGGCCCGCTCAAGGTGCAGTCGGAAGCCGAAGCTGAGAAATGGTTCCCCGGCAGGACTCTCGTGATTCGACCCGGCTACATCGTGGGTCCGGGTGACGAAACTGATCGGTTTACTTATTGGCCGGTTCGGGTCGAACGTGGCGGCGAAGTGCTGGCGCCGGGACGCCCGTCCGATCCGATGCAGATTATCGACGCGCGCGACCTCGCCGAATGGACGATTCGAATGGTTGAGCAAGGCACTGTCGGCGCTTTCAACGCCGTCGGTCCCAAGACGCCGATGACGATGGGACAGATGCTCGGCGATATCAAGAAGACTATCAACTCTGACGCACGCTTTACCTGGGTGGATGACGATTTTCTGAAGGCGCAAAAGATAATCGACGATATTCCCATTTGGACTTCGCCCAAAGGCCAGGAGATTGGCTATCTGACCACGAACAGCCAGAAGGCGATCCGTCACGGGCTGACATTTCGGCCGCTGTCCGACACGGTCAGAGCGACGTTGGAATGGTTTCATAAACAGCCGCCGGAGCGGCAAGCAAAAATGCGGGCGGGGATACCTGCCGGCCGTGAGCGAGAGGTTTTGGCGGCGTGGCACGCAGCGCATAAGTGACGAGTGACGCAATTTGGAGTGCGCCGGCAGAGTCCCGTATCGGGACGGCGACGGCGCTTTGGATTTACGAAGGATTCCCCGGCTCAACTGTCCAAAGCGCCGTCGCCGCTTCGCTCTGCCGGCGCACTCCAAATGAGCGAGATTTCAATGAACACGGACTCCGCCGGTTTCGTATGAATTGTCGGACTTCAACTTAAAACTGGGCAATTTCAGCTATTAACTGAGGGCGGCGTGCGGGACAAAACATCATCGGCAACCGATATTACTTCGCGGACATCGTAACCACCTGAACCCGGCGCGTGTCTATCTCAACGGTGATTGAATTCCTCACGTAATCAAAGGAAATTATTATTTTGCGATTATCGAAATTAGCTATTTTACTGGGAATTATTGTGAGTTTCGCTGGGTTCGGCGGGTCAGCGGCGGCGCAGGAAAGCCCTGCGGCCAACAAACCCACCGCTGAGGTTAGCAATGTTGTTCCTCAGGCCCAGACTCCGGCGCCGGCTGTAACAAAAGTAAATTCGGTCACGACTGCGGCGGAGCCGAAACCTGCGACCTCCGACGCAGCCTCGGCGAAAAATAGCCAGGCCAGCGTGGTTGATTCGTACAAAACCAGCCTCAATTCACTTTCCGCGCTGTATCAAACCGAAGTTCAGAAGCTCGAGAAGCAAAATGAACAATTGAAGGGCCTCTTCAAGGACGGTTTAGTGTCGCGCGTCGAGTTGGATAGCAGCGATAAGGCACTCGCCGACGCGCGCGCCAAGGTCGAAGACGTGGCCCGGCAAATCGTCGAAGCAAACAAACCGACGCCGGTGGTCAACGGGTCTGATGCTTCAGCATTATCTCTCGCCGGTAACCAGGCGTGGTCGACCGGCAGCATTCAAGTCGACAATCTGATACGGTTTTACGGCAAGCAACACGGCGTGGATCCGTACCTCATCTTCTGCCTGATGTCGCAGGAATCGAAGTTCAGCAAAGGCGCCATCAGTCCCAAAGGCGCCCAGGGCTTGATGCAGCTGATGCCGGGGACCGCGGCTCGTTACGGAGTCACGAACCCCTACGACGTCGCGCAGAACATCTCGGGCGGTACGCGTTACCTGAAAGACCTGCTCAAGATGTTCAACGGCCGGGTCGACCTCGCGCTGGCTGGCTACAACGCCGGAGAGAATGCCGTGATTAAGTACGGCTACTCAATCCCGCCGTATGATGAGACTCGTAACTACGTCAAACTCATCGTCAAGCGCTACGGCAGAATCACGACGGCCCAATCGAAGACAAAGAGTTAAGTTAATCTCGTCTGACCGTTTCAGTTTCCTCACTCTGATCCTCTAGAATTGGTCTGCCCCGACACTGAGACCTTAGGCGTGTCCCCCCTCACGCCCGCATACAAATCTCTGTGAAATCACGAATCACTCGGCTGGTAGCTCCGATCGTCCTAAGTGTGGTGATCGGCGCCGCCGTCTACGCGGCGCTGCGCTTCTCTGCCCCGCGGCCTCGCAGTTCCGAAACGACTGCGACGAATGCCGCGGTCGAGGACAGTGCTCCGTTCGATAGTCAACGTTGGCTCGACGCAATCGAGAAGGCCAAAGCGGACCGGGCCGGATTTGGATCGAATGTCGCCCTCAACGTCCCCGCCCAGCTAAAACATTACGAAGAGCGCCACTGGTTTTTGGCCGCGCAGGTTGCCGAAGTAAAGAAGCACAACCTGCAGACATGTCAGGATTACGTCGATCTCGCCGCGATGATCAAGCGCGGCGAAATGATGGCCGTGCCCGCGGTCACCGACGATTTTGTGCTGATGGGCGTCGGCGCAAAGACAGATGATGGCCCCTTCACGAAATACGAAGACGACCAGAGCATTCCGCTCTATGACGAGTCGCAGCTTCGCGAACAATCTGAGCGTCTGAAAGTTGCACGACCGAAAGCAGCGCCCGAAAAGAAACCAACGCCCGGCAAACAGAAGAACGCAAAACAGGCCGAGAAGACGCAAAAACCTGAGGATAGCGCAGCGCAATCAAACTCGTCCGCCGCGCAACCCTCTAACTTTCAAAAATATTACGATCAACCCGGCGAGCGGGAACGTCTGTTCGCCGACTATGCTTCAATTCAGGCGCTCGGCCAGAATTTTCGCGGACGATCTTATGACCTCGAGAGTGCGAACGACCGGCAGGCATTGAAGATGACGATGCTGAGTTCGCTTCGCCCAACCGCCCTCAAGGTCCTTCAGGAAGTGGCCCATGACTACCGCGTTCAATTCGATCGTCCGCTGCCGATAAGTTCGCTGGTGCGGCCTGAGCAATATCAGCACACCCTTCGTCGCTACAACCGCGCGGCGACGACGATCGAGACGCCGCCGCATTCCACGGGACTCGCTTTCGACATCGACTACCGTTACATGAGCGTCGCGGAACAGAACTTTGTGATGGCCGACCTGGCGCGTTTGAAAGACGCCGGTCGCATCGAAGTCCTGCGCGAGCGCAACGCGAACTTTCACGTGTTTGCATTCATCGACGGCGTGCGGCCCAGCGACGATTTGATTACGGCCTCGCTCCAGGACGCCGGCGCGCCGCCGCCCGAGGAGGTCGAGAAGAAGGAGCCGCCGCCGAAAAAACCCGCAAAAGTGGAAAATAAAAAGAAAGCGCCGGAAAAATCTCAGCGTCACGTCAAACGTCGTTAAGAGTTTGCGCATCTGAACACTGTTGCCCGACAATAGGGAACGTC
>DATANL010000057.1:0-6240 GCA_036266295.1 Pyrinomonadaceae bacterium
AGTCTCGCGGGCCAAACCTTGGCTACCTCGCCGCCGGCGCCCGCGGGCACGAACGAATGGCAGTTAGTGACGTTGACTTTCAAGACGGCGAACAAAGAAGAAGGCATGCTGCTGACCTTCTATCGTGAACCGTGCGGCAAAGATCCGATTTGCCCGATCTTCGGCAGTGTTTGGTATGACGACTTCAACCTCCAACGACTCGGTGGTGCTGGAACCACGCGCGCGCCCGGCGGCCGTCCGTAGCGCGTCCGGTGATTCCGCAAAGCGCCGGCACACGCTCGCCAGCCGTCTGGCCTTCCTTACGATCTGTGTGATGATCGTCGTGACTACGCTCGCGTTCGGGACAGTGCACGACTGGGCGTTGGCTACTTTCGCAGTGACCGCCGCGGGACTGGTTTGTTTGTGGTGTGTCGATGGTTTGGTACTGGGATCAGTCCAACTGAATCGAAATGCTTTGCAGGCGCCGCTGCTGGGACTAATCCTGCTGGGCTTGTTCCAGTTGCTGCCACTTCGCGCCGCGCCGAACGATGCCGGTCTCGGTCTGTCGTTGACGCAGGCCTTGACTCTGGACCGCTACGCGACACAGTTGGTGCTGGTCCAAATCGTTTCTCTGTTCATATATTTTGCAGCGGTGGTGATCTTCACTGACTCGCCGCGCCGGCTCCGCAACCTGACGCGCACCATCATCATTTTCGGATTCGTGCTGGCGATGTTTGGATTGACGCAATCGTTGACCAGCGATGGGACGCGCGTCTATTGGTTTCGACAACTGACGCAGAGCACGGCCTTCGGTCCTTTTATTAATCGTCATCATTTCGCGGGCTACATGGAACTGACGATTGCCCTGCCGCTGGGTCTATTGGTTTCCGGATCGCTGGAGACACACAAGCGTCCGCTTTATGCCTTTGCGGCGCTGTTGATGGCGGTCTCGTTAATTCTGACCAATTCGCGCGGCGGCATGATCAGTCTGATTGCGGAAGTAATTTTTGTGATCGTGATCGCCGGACCCGGAGCTTCCACTTCCGAACGTTCGCGATCCGGCAATCGACTGCGTGGCGTTCTCCTGCGCGCCGCCGCAGCGTTAGGCTTTGCCGTAATTCTCTTTTTCGGCGCCATTGCGATCGGCGGCCCGAGCGTCTTCAACCGTTTATTAGGCACAGTTAACGCCTCCGATCCAACCACCGGCCGCGCACACTTCTGGCACGTCACCCTCGATGTAATCGGACATCATCCTTTCATCGGATCGGGACTCGGTTCCTTTGGCGTGATTTATACGCACTACGATTCACGCAATGGATTGTACCGGCTCGAGCAGGCGCACAACGATTATCTGCAAATCCTCGCTGATGCCGGGATCGTCGGCGGCTTGTTGGGCCTGAGCTTTCTGGTGCTGCTGTTCGGCAAAGGGTTCGCGCGCCGCTCGAGCAGCGATAAATTTCGGCGAGGGGTCGCGACCGGTGCGCTGGCCGGCTGCTTCGCCGTGCTGGTGCACAGCGCGTTTGACTTTACCCTGCACACGACCGCGAATGCTTTGCTGTTTCTGGTATTGGCAGCGATGGCTACCGTCGGTCACCGGGTTGAGGAAGGCGGAGGCCAGCGACGACGCCGGCGCCGGAAAGAAACGACGATTATTGAATCGGCCATGCCGGCGCCCGCTCTGAGTGAGTCGAGTCTTTAGTGGAGGTGGTAATCTTCTTGACGCACAGAGCCGTTAGTTAAGAGGGCACCGAAGGCGCGTTATTTAGTAGCGGCGGCCGTAAGGCCACGGATCAAAGGCACAGATAAATTTTAGGCCCGCAAGGGAATAGCGCACCTTCGGCGCTCAGACTTTCTTTTCTTAAACTTCCACGGCCTTACGGCCGTTGCTACCAAATGACGGTCCTTCGGACCTGGATCTTATCCCCTACACCCTACCCCCTAACGCCGTGCGGTTTGTGTCTTTCATTGCAGAAGATGTAGTCTTGGCGCGGCTTTCCCGATACTCGGTGTTAAGGTTCTAGCCCGATCCGACAAGGAGATCGTTTTCAAAGTGTCTTCGGCAGTGGCTCCGAGCGTCTCACCCGATCAAGCAAATCTAAGCCAGCTCCAAACGCTTCCGGCACTGTGCCTGGACGCCGTCGCGCGCCATGACAAACCGAACACTGTCAGCGAGAAACGCAGCGGCAAATGGGTGCACATTTCGGCCGGCGAATTCATCGCGCGCGTGCGTCATGTCGCGCTCGGCCTGGCGGACGCAGGAATTTGCGCCGGCGATCGCGTCGCTCTGATATCTGAGAACCGTCCCGAATGGTCGATCGTCGATCTCGCAATTCTGAGCGCGGGCGCGGTCACGGTTCCGCTCTACACGACGCAATCGGTCGATCAGATCGAATACATTTTGCGCGATTCAGGCGCGCGCGCGTTGATGGTCTCGGGCGGCAGAGTCCTGAAACATGCGCGCAAGGGGTTCGAACATGCGAGTCATCTCGAACACGTGATCGTGTTCGATGCTGACAGCACCGGCGGTTTGGCAGGCGACGCCAGCCTGGCCGCGATCGAAGCGCGCGGCGCAGAAATTCTCTCGAGCAATCCGCGCGCTTTTGATGAGTTGATAGCGCAGGGCAAGTCTGAAGATCTCGCTACCATCATCTACACTTCGGGCACGACCGGAGAGCCCAAGGGCGTGATGCTGACGCACGAAAACTTTATTTCCAACGTGCGATCGATTACGGTCGGGTTGCCCATCTCGCCCGCAGACGTTTCGCTTTCGGTGCTGCCACTTTCACACATCTTCGAGCGCAGCGTCTTCTATGTTTTCTGTTACGTTGGTGTCTCGGTGCATTACGCCGCCTCGATCGAACAAGTCGGCGAGTTCCTGCGCGAAGTTCGGCCCACGATCATGACTGCCGTCCCGCGCCTGTTTGAAAAGGTCTATCACCGCATCGTCAAAAAAGGCATGTCGGCCGGCGGCATGAAAAGCAAGATCTTTGAGCGCTCGCTGGCCATCGGTCAGCGTTTCGCCGAACTGAAAGACAAGAAGCAGCGCGTCCCGCTCTCGTTGAAAGCGCGTCACGCGGTCGCCGATCGGCTCGTGTTCACAAAGTGGCGCGACGGCATCGGCGGTCGCTTGCGCTACTTCGTTTCGGGCGGCGCGCCGCTCTCGCCGACACTTTCGTACTCGTTCCTCGGCGCGGGCATCTGCATTCTGCAAGGCTACGGCATGACCGAGACGTGCATTGTTTGCGCGAACCGCCCGGAAGACAATCGCGTCGGCTCAATCGGCAAACCGTTCGCCGGAATTGAAGTTGAAATTGCCGAAGACGGCGAGATGCTGGTGCGCGGCCCGAGCGTCATGCGCGGATACTTTGGCCACCCCGAAGCTACGGCCGCGGCGATGAAAGACGGATGGTTCGCGACAGGCGACGTAGGTTACAAGGACGATGCTGGCCACCTCTTCATCACCGATCGCAAGAAGGACCTTTTCAAATTATCGAACGGCAAATACATCGCGCCGCAGCAACTCGAAAGCCTTCTGAAGCAGAGTGAATTCGTCAATCAAGTGATCGTGATCGGTTCCAGCCGTAAATTTCCGGCGGCCTTGATTGTTCCTGACTGGGAAGATTTGAAGAGCGCTCTGCGCGCCGCCGGCGAAGACGTGAGTGGCACGCACGCCGACATCAGCCGCCTGCCCGCCGCCGCCAAACTGGTCCAGAAGGACGTCACGGCCATCACCGCACACCTGGCCGACTACGAACGCGTCCGCCGCATTGCGCTGTTGCCGGAAGAATTCTCGATTGAAAAAGGCGAGATGACGCCCACCTTGAAAGTAAAGCGCGCGGTTATCGACCAGAAATATGGTGAATTGATCGATGAACTCTATCGTTCATGATCGCCCACTCTCTTTGTCTCACGGCCTGGCGTCAAACTCCGCCTGCCTAATCAACCGCGAAACAATTTGTTAAGACTGAGACTGGTCCAATTCTCTTGCCGGTCCTCCACGAAAAGTGTATATCACCACAGTCGCCCAACCACTCGGCTAACGATCACAGGGAGAATCTCAATGAAAAGCAAAGGTCTCTTGTCGGTATTGGCGCTCATGGTATTGGCAGGCGCGTCTCTGAAGTTCACGCAAACAGCATCGTCCAGCTCACGCCGGACTCCGTCGGCGGTAGGTAGCAGTTTTGCTGCCGCTCCGGCGCCCATTCCATTTTTCGCCACTACCTTCAACGTCGATCGAACGGACGACACGGCCGCAGTGGCAGCCCGAGCCTGCACGGCCGCCGCCAATGATTGCAGCTTGCGCGGCGCGATTATCGCAGCGAACACCGCGGGCGGCGCGACGCCAATCATCATCAAACTGAAATCGGCAACTACGTACAACCTGACGTTGACGAACGCGACGCAGGAGAACGGCGCGCTCACGGGTGATTTGGACATCACCACGACGGCGCACTCGGTGACAATTCAAGGCGGTGGACCATCAACCGTAATCAACGCGGCTGCCTTGAATACGGGTAGCGTGCGAGACCGCGCTTTCCACCTGACTGCAAGCGGAGTCACTGCGGTCTTCCAGGATCTCACGATTAAGAACGGCGTTGCCGCGGACGATGGTACGGGCGGCGTCAGCACGAATCCAACTGCACAAAACGGCACGTTTCCTTCCTCCCGCGCTGGTGGCGGCATTCTCAACAACGGTGGCAACGTCACCCTGACTAACGTGACGATTCAATCGTGCCAGGCTGTCGGCAAAGGCGACACGGTGGTCAACGATCATACCTTCCTCGATGCGCATGGCGGCGGCCTTGCCAGTCTGACAAATACCGGAACCGTGATGATTACCGGCAGCACCTTCACCGGCAACTCGGCGCTGGGAGGTGACGGCGGCAATTTCAACAACGGTCAGGGATCAAATGCTGACGGCGGCTCGATTTATTTTGAAGGCGGGACGTTGACGATTGCGGGATCGCGCATCGATACCAGCAGTGCGACCGGCGGTAAAGGAGGCAATGGTCCCGGCAATCAGCAGAACGGGGGTTTTGGCGGCACCGCTCAGGGAGGCGGGGTCTGGATTGGCGGCGGGACGGCCGGCATAAATAACACGACAGTCGAGAGCTGCGCAGCTACCGGCGGCAATTCAGGCACAGGACAAAACGGCGCCGAGCCGGCCGGCGATGCCGGTGGTGGCGGTGTCTACAGTCTTGGCGCTACCACGGTCAGCAACTCAACCTTTGATTTGAACAGCGCCACGGGCGGTCGTAGCGGTGATACCTTCGGGCCGGACTGTTTTGGCGCTCATGAATCTCTTAACGCTGGCGCCGCCCGGGGAGGCGCTCTACTGGCGGATGGCGGAAGTGTTCTTATCGATACAGCAACCTTCGCGAACAACTCTGCCAAGGGTGGTAACGGCGGCGACGGTGGACCAACGAACGTCGCCACCTGCGCTCAGAGCCAACACGGCGACGGTGGCATTGCCTACGGCGGTGCGATCACCAACAACAACGCAGCGACCCTGAACATCAAGCACTCGACAATCAGTGGTAACAGTGCTCAGGCGGGGAACACCGGAGTCAACCAGGGCGGCGCCAGCCTGCCGCCTCGTCCCGCGGCTGAGGGTACGGGCGGAGGAATTCGTGTCGGACCCGGAGCCGTCACCATCGAAAATACAATCATTGCCAACAACACTGCCGCTAACGGCCTGGGAACTAATCCAGGGGCGTTCACACCGGGACCGGATGTTGACGGAACTGTGACCAGCAACGGCCACAATCTCATTTTCAATGTAGCCGAAGCGATCGGATTCAGCGGGACGGGCGACCAGGCAAGCGTCAATCCGATGCTGGCAGCCCTGGCTGATAATGGCGGGCCAACTCAGACGATGGCCCTCAATCCCGGCAGTCCGGCGATCGATGCGGGCGTCGCCGCCGCCGCCACCACGGATCAACGTGGCATGTTGCGCACTTTCGATGATCCCGGCACAGTCGATGCAGCGACGAGCGATCAAACCGACATCGGTGCATTCGAGCTGCAACCGCTCTGCTCGCTGACCTGCGCGAGCGACGTCAGCGTCGGCAACGATGCGGATGAATGTGGCGCCACTGTGACCTATGATTCTCCTTCGGGCGATTCTTGCGGGACCATCACCTGTGATCACACTTCCGGATCTTTCTTTCCGGTGGGCGAGACGACGGTGAAGTGCACCAGCTCTCTGGGCGCCACGTGCAGCTTCAAAATCACGGTAAAGGATGCGCAGAAACCGTCGAT
>DATANL010000058.1:0-2424 GCA_036266295.1 Pyrinomonadaceae bacterium
TGGCAAATCAAATATTGGCATCTTGTCAGAACCGCGGGCGGTCGGGACCGGATCAAGAAGCTACTCTGCAATACCTGGAATTGAAGAAGAGTACGTGCTGATCTCAATCGATCCACTTGATCCGGTCGCTACCGCTCGCGGTTCTGACACGCAGGCTGATCGCTCACAAGTCGGCAATGGATGGTTACTTCTGTCTCGCGATTGTCTGAGGGGTTACGTAGCTTTCCCGTGCGCGCACGATCAGGCCAGGATATCGGACGCGCACTTTAATGGCCCGTTCTCCTGAGGCGGATGAGTTCTCTTTGGGACGGTAGCCGAGGCTGTATTGCACTCCGAGTTCGGCGGTGATTGCTTCCAGAGCCGGAGCGACGTTCCGCAGATCGGCAGCTTTGTAAAAGCGGCCGCCGGTCTTATCAGCCAGGCTGCGCAAGTAAGGTTCGCTGACCGCGTATTCTTTCAGCAAATGGTCCTGCACCTTCCGCCGGGCCTTTTCGTTCTTGATCACGCTGAGACGCTGCGGCAACTGTGGCAGCGTGTCGTACTGAACTGTGTAGATGATTACGTCCGATTCAGTGAGTTGCTTGAGCGTGCTTTGCAGCGATGCCGACTTGCTTGATTCATCGACACCATCGGTCATAAGCACGATCGCCTTGCGTCCTTCGATTTGCGCCATTTGCTTCAGTCCCAACTCGACGGCGTCATAAAGCGCGGTGCCGTCACTGATGGCCGGAATGCGTAGTTTTGACCGGCGCACCGTGCCGACGTCGGTGGCGTTTGTCAGCAGGTTAATCTTGCCGTCAAAGGTAATTGCCGTCAGGCGATCGTTGGAGCGGAGCCGACTGATGAACAAGTTGGCGGCCGCGCTAATTTGCGCCAGTTGAGACTGCGTTGAGCCGCTGACGTCGAGCATCAATGCTACGGTGAACGGTTTTTCGATCGAGGCGAAGTAACTGACCTGCTGCTCGATGCCGTTTTCGTAGATCTTGAAATCTTCGGGCCGCAGATTGGCGACATAGCGGCCGTTTCGGTCCATCACGATTGTGGGAATCGTGATCAGACCGGCCGCGCCGCTGCGCGCAGCGGTTTGATCGGCCGCGGCGTTCGTTCCATCTTTAAGGTCAATCGTCGGCGATGAAGGACGAAGCACCGGTGGCCGCCGGGCCGGTTCAGTCGATTGTCCTTGTGAGACTCGGCCGCCCAGCGTTACCAGCACAGCGAAAAGCAGAAGGGTGTGGGTAGATCGGATCATTGGTTTGCGCGTTTATCAGGCGTCGTTTTGTGCAACTTAACAGGGATCTAAAACGACTGTTCACGCAGGCATTCCAGAGTGTGACCAAAACATAACACTTGAGACTTGCAGATCGAGACCGTACTATTCCCGTATGTTTCGGGTGATTCGCTACATAATCTACGCGATTAGCGGAATCGTGCTTGGCGGATTGGTCTTCGAGGCCGCGTCATTGCCGCACGTCGGCGGTCTGGCGACCGAGAATCCGGCGACCACCTCGATGATTGAAACACGGCTTCGCGAAGCTCAACGGAACGGCCAACAACAGAAACGCGTGCAGATTTGGGTGCCGCTGGAAAAGATTTCACCGCAGCTCCAGCGCGCGGTCCTGGCCGGAGAAGACTCAAACTTTGCTGCGCATCACGGGTTTGATTACGACGCGATTCAGCACGCGTGGGACCAGGCGCAAAAGGAAGGTGAGAAGGAAGCGAAGCAGGAGGGCGAGAACGATTCGTGGTTGCCGAACCTGCCGGACTTTAAGCGTGGCGCCTCGACCATCTCGCAACAACTGGCGAAGAACCTATATCTCTCGAGCGAGCGTTCATTCATGCGCAAAGGTCAGGAAGCGATCATCACTTACTTCATGGAGCGCAACCTGACGAAACGCCGCATCCTGGAAATTTATTTGAATGTGATTGAGTGGGGTGATGGAATTTACGGCGCGGAAGCCGCATCGCAGTATTACTTTCACAAGCCGGCGGCGAACCTGAATGCGCGCGAAGGCGCATTTCTCTCGGCGATGATTCCGAACCCGCGCACCGTTTTCAATCCACAACTCGATCCCAAACGCGTCGCGCGCCGACAACGAATCATTCTGAAGTTGATGCCCGGTGTGAAGATGCCACAGGGAACAGGTTGAGTCAGAAGCCCGACCGTGAGGGAGGGCAACTCGCATCACTTCAGACGTCACGTTGTGCACGCTGCCCTCCCTCACGGTCGGGCTTCTGACACTACTGATTGACCGTGTACTTCATCACCTTGTTGCGCGAGACAACCAGCAAATCATTCTGATCATTAAAGGTCATTCCCGAAGCGACGCCGTCCACTTTGAAGCTGGTCACAAAGCGGCCATCTGAATCGAAGACCTGAATGCCTTGAATGTCACTTACGAACACTCGCCCTTTGCCGTCGACGGC
>DATANL010000059.1:0-3483 GCA_036266295.1 Pyrinomonadaceae bacterium
ACTGCCAGTGCAGCTTTGTCGCTTCGCCCGCCGCGGCTTCCGTCGCCGGCACGGTGCTGATTGCCGGCGCCAGTACCTCTTCAAAATAGTTTTCCGGATGACCGCCGGCGAGCGAGCTGATGGCGTAAGGCACGCCGACCAGTCCGCCCACAGTTGAAAGCACGGCCAGCACGATCAGCGGAATCGTCATGGACCAGGGCGATTCGTGCGGAGTGACCGCGTGATGATCATCAGCGTGGCTTTCGCTGTGCGCGTCATGGCCCGAGTTGAATCTCTCTTTGCCCCAGAAGGTCATGACCATCAAACGCGTCATGTAAATCGCCGTCAGCAACGCTGTGACAATCCCGATGAACCATAAGGCCTTGGCGGCTCCGGCGGGGATGCTGAACGGTCCGGCGACCCACACCTTCCAGAGAATTTCGTCCTTTGAAAAGAACCCGGCCCAGATGGGCACGCCGCAGATCGCCAGCCAGCCGCAGCACATCGTCAGCCAGGTAATCGGCATGTACTTGCGCAGGTTGCCCATGCGGCGCATGTCCTGCTCGTGATGCATTCCGTGAATGACCGAACCTGAGCCGAGGAAGAGTTGCGCCTTGAAGAACGCATGCGTCATCACGTGAAAAATCGCCGCAGTGAAGGCGCCCACGCCGCAGGCGAGAAACATATAGCCCAGCTGCGAAATGGTTGAGTAGGCGAGCACCTTCTTAATGTCGTTCTGCGCCAGACCGATCGTCGCCGCAAACAACGCGGTCGCTGCTCCGATAATCGCGACGATGAACATCGCCATCGGCGCGTGCGTGAAAATCGCCGAGCAGCGCGCCAGCATGTAAACGCCGGCGGTCACCATCGTGGCCGCGTGAATCAGAGCCGACACCGGCGTCGGGCCGGCCATCGCGTCAGGCAGCCAGACATACAGCGGAATCTGCGCGCTCTTACCCGTCGCGCCGATGAACAGCAGAATCGCTATCGAAGTGATGCCGCCGTACCAGAGCATATGCAGCGCGAACGACTCGGGCGCCATGTGCCCAATGGTCGCGAGCGCACTCGTCAATCCCGGCTTGTCGAAGAAACTGATTGAAGGCGCGCCGGCGCCGCTCGTCATCCAAAAGAGCAGCAGGATTCCCATGACGAAACCCCAATCGCCCACGCGGTTGGCGACGAACGCTTTCTTGGCCGCAGGCGCCGCTTCTTCCTTGTCGAGGTAGTAACCAATCAGCAGATACGAGCACAGTCCCACGCCTTCCCAGCCGACGAACATCAGCAGAAAGTTATCGCCGAGGATGAGCGTCAGCATCGCGAACATGAACAGGTTCAGGTACGCGAAGAACCGGTAGTACCCGGTGTCGCCGCGCATATAGCCGGTGGCGAAAACGTGAATCAGGAAGCCGACGAACGTGATGAAGAGAACGTAAATCCCGCTGAGCCGATCCATGGCCAGACCAAAATCAGCGCGGAAGTTGCCGACCTGAATCCAGGTCCAGAGATGATCCATGATCGGCTGCGTCGAACGGAGCGCGCCGTTTGATCTGAAAGCGAGATAGAAACCGATGACCGTGGAAATGCCGACCGACCCGCACGCGACCAGTCCGATGAATCGCTCGTTACGCACACGACGACCGATGAGCCAATTGATGGCTGCGCCAGCCAGCGGGGCAAATATGATGTAACGAAGCATCGTCTGCATTCTGTAGGGGCAGGGCTCGTCCCTGCCCGCAGGTCAGATAAGAACGGGCAGGGACGAGCCCTGCCCCTACAATTTCAAAGTACTGGCGTCATCGACGTCGAGCGATTCGCGGCTGCGGAAGATGGCGATGATGATCCCCAATCCCACCGCGGCTTCGGCGGCGGCCACTGTCATCACGATAAAAACAAAAAGCTGGCCCGTGACGTCGCGGAAGAAACTCGAGAACGCCACGAAGGTCAGATTCACCGCATTGAGCATCAGCTCGATGCACATGAACATTGAGATCACGTTGCGCTTAATCATCACGCCTACGACGCCGATCGTGAACAGCACCGCGGAAAGCGCCAGATACCATGAAAGCTGTGGAGTCATAGAAACAGTAGTCAGTAGTCAGTAGACGGTTAGCTTACCGCATCTCTATTCGTGATCGGTTAGAGGCGTCTTATCGGCGACGCCCAAAAGGGCCTCAGCTTCGCGCGAATTGTCCGCGCTAACTTCCGTCAAGTCGGGGTATGCCATCGGGTCCAGAGTTTCTCGCGCATAGCTTGCCTGTCCCGGCGCCACCGCCACCTGCGCCGCGATGAAACCGCCGCGGCGCGCCAACGTAATCGCTCCGACGACCGCCATCAGCAGCAGAATTGAAGTCACTTCGAACGGCAGCAGGTACGTCGTGAATAAGCCCGCGCCAATGTATGCCGTTTGTCCGATGTCGGAAATATTTCCCGCGGGCGTTGCCGGCGATTTCTGCACAAAGAAAATGATGAAAGCTGTTTCGGCAAAGAACACCGCCGCCAGTCCAATCGCGATTGGCACCAACGAGCGCAAGCGCATCGTCCGGCGTTCCTCCTCCTCCACACTGAGGAGCATGATCACGAAAACGACGAGCACCATGATCGCGCCCGCATAGACAATGACCTGCACTGCCGCGATGAATGGCGCCGCGAGCGTGACATACAAGCACGCCAGCGAGATGAACACGCCAATCAGCGAGATGGCGCTGTACAACGGATGACGCTGGACCACCATTGAGATGGCACAACCCACCGCCATTCCGGCAAACAAAATGAAGAGAACTGCCAACATGCTAGTTTTCAGTAGTCGGTTTTCAGTTTTCAGAACCGGCACACGCGTTTCTGAAAACTCAAAACTGCTAACTGGAAACTCTCTATCCTCCCCAGCCGGCGCCGGTCTTCAAAAACTTCGCGACGTAATCGAACAGGCCCGACCACTGAATCGTGGCGGTGACGACGATGTTGATAATCGCAAGCGGCACCAGGAACTGCCAGCCAAAAGTCATCAACTGATCGAACCGGAACCTCGGCAGAGTGCCGCGCAACCAGATGTAGAAAAACAGAAACATCACGACTTTGCCGAGGAAATAAAACGGGCCGAGCCAGGGCAGTTGATGCACAAATGGCCCGTTCCAGCCGCCCAAGAAAAGTGTGGTGGCCAGCATCGAAACCGTGAACATGTTCACGTATTCCGCCAGAAAGAACAGCGCAAACTTCATCGCACTGTACTCGGTGTGAAATCCCGCCACCAGTTCGGTTTCTGCTTCCGGCAAATCGAACGGGACGCGGTTCGTTTCCGCAATTGCGGCGGTCAGATAGACGAAGAATCCCAGCGGCTGCACCCAGAACATATTCCAACCGGTGATACCCAGGTGACCTGATTGTTGCTCGACAATGCCCTGAAGATTCAACGTGCCCGATTGCAGGATTACTCCGATCAATCCGAGTCCCAGCGCCAACTCGTAAGAAATCATCTGCGCCGCTGAACGCAGCCCGCCCATCAAACTG
>DATANL010000060.1:0-1865 GCA_036266295.1 Pyrinomonadaceae bacterium
CGCGTGTCGCGCAGTTTGAATTCGGTTCGGAAGTTGAAGAAGCGGTTTTTGGCTACTACGTGGCCTTCGCGCAACATGTGGCCGGCGATACGGCAGCTGCACAAGCTACGGCCGCGCAGACGCGCGACAGGCTGGTGCAATTGACACGTGCGCAACCAGACAACGATTGGCTCGGAGTCATATTATCTCAGACCTATGCTATCGTCGGGGATAAGGCTGCCGCTTGGAAGGAAGCCGAGCGCGTGAAGACGATCACGTCTTCATTAGGCGACGTGGCAATCGGACCGTTTGCCGACGAGAATATGGCCGTGGTGGCGACACTTTTGGGCGAGCACAGTCGCGCGATTGAGTTGCTCTCGCATCTCGCGCACATTTCCTATTCGGGCTGGTTGTACGGAAATCCGGTTACGCCCGCCGCTCTGCGGCTCGATCCCACCTGGGACCCGTTGCGCAGCGATCCCGCGTTCCAGAAGCTCTGTCAGGATAACGCGCAATGACCTCGCCAAGTTTCTTCGCCGAGCTAAAGCGACGCAGTGTTTACAAGGTTGCCATCGCTTACGCAGTGATCGCCTGGTTACTCATTTAGGCAGCGTCAATATTGTTTCCCACGTTCGAAGCGCCGGGCTGGATTATGAAGGTGTTTGTGGCAATCGTTGCTGCGGGATTTCCGATTGTCCTTGTTCTGGCGTGGGCCTTCGAGCTGACGCCGGAAGGTATCAAACGAACAGAAGAACTGCTTCGCAATCCGGCCCCATAGACCGTGTGACCTCGTTTTTTCCTTAGCGTAATTTCGCGTGTTTGGCGGACTACTTTCTGGCCGCTCGCGTGTCGATAAGGTCTACAATTCGCGAAAAGCGCGTCCAAGATTCGTTAAGACGTCGCGAGGCAGAAGCGATTGCTCACTTTCACCGCCATTGAATATTGCGATTTCAGCGGCGCGGCCGCAGACCCAGGCGCCAACGCGGGCAGCGTCAAAAGGAGAAAGTTTTTGTGCCATCAGGGCGGCGCAAACACCGGTGAGGACGTCGCCCATTCCGCCGGTGGCCATCGCAGGATTACCGGTGCTGTTGTAGCTGATTCGTTTGCCGTTTTCGGCGACGACGGTGCGGCTTCCTTTTAACAAAAGCGTGACCGGGAATTCGGCGGTGAAATTTTTGGCGAGCTCAATCCGTGAGATTTTATGATCGCCGGCCAGACGTTTCATTTCGCCGGGATGCGGTGTGAGCAAACGCGGGCCGCGACAATTTTTCAGGATGCTGACCTCTGTCGAGATAATAGTGAGAGCATCGGCATCAACGACCATCGCGTTCTCGGTGCGCTGAACCAGGTCGATAATTTCCCTGGCGTTTTCTTTTCCCAGACCAGGTCCGATTCCCCAAACATCGATTTTTTCGTCGAGTAAATCGCGATAGGACCCGACTGGTTTAACCATCGATTCAAACGGCGCGCTGGCAGCGACGATTTCGTAGATGTTTTCCGGTACGAAAACTTCAACCAGCCCGGCGCCGCCACGCAACGCACCCCAGGCACACATCGTCGCGGCTCCAGCAAAGCCGCGTGAACCCGCGACAATTCCTACGCGTCCGAATTGATTTTTGTGGGCTTCGAACTGCCGTCGTGGCAACAAGCCATGCAGCGAAGCGGCGCAGGCAACGGTTTCGTCAGCTGTCTCGAGCGGGAGGTCGGAAAGTGGAACTACTTCGAGACGACCAATAAAATTGGTCACATCGTCCGCGACCAGGCCGCGCTTCGCTGCCGCGATGGTGACCGTAACATCGGCGACAACACAATCGCGATCGGCCTTCCCCGAGTCGCCATCGAGGCCGGTCGGCTGATCGACCGCAAAGACGAACGCGTTATGTTGC
>DATANL010000061.1:0-5050 GCA_036266295.1 Pyrinomonadaceae bacterium
CGGAAAGATCGAAACCAGGTAGCGCTGGCCGGTGTCGGTCTGCACTTCGATCATCGCGGACGCTCCATGATTATCGGCGAGATAATAATCCGCCGCGCGCTTGCCGAACATGCGGGCGAACGCTTCTTCCAGATTGCGGCCGATTATTTGAGACGTTTCGCTTTCCATCATCTCGGCGGCGCGGGCGTTGCAGTGCAGGATGGTTCCGCTGGCATTGTGGACCAGAATGCCTTCGCCGATCGCGTTAAAGGTCTGCTCCCAAATTTTCTCTGCCGCGGTCACTGATTCGACCAGGCGCTCGCTGTCGAGTACGACCGCGGCCATTTCCGCCAGGTCCCGCAACAGATGTTTCTCATCTTCGCTGAATTCGTGCGACGTCCGGTAGCCGGCCGTCAGCGCGCCGGAACTGTTGCCGATAATGCGCAGCGGCGCGATGGCCATGTCGCACACGCCCTCCGCGACATTCACGGGAAATTGTTCAGCGGGGAATTCGGGACTCTGGCCGATGTCGCGCAGGATGCTTACCGTTTCGCCGTCGTGCGCCTCCCACGCGAGGATGCTGCCCAGCGGGCGGGAAACCGGTTTGGAGTAATCGACATTCACGGTAAAGCCGCTGGCCGCTTTCCAACGGACGGTCTTGTCGGTCAGCGAATAACCGAGGATGCTGGCGACGTCCGCATGCATGATTCGCCGCACGAGCTCGACGATGGTTTGCAATGCGGGCGCGAACTCCGGCTGAGAAGGCGAAGAGCTGTCAGATGCAGACATCCAGTAAACAACAGTGAGGCTACTGTTGTCCGAGTCAGATTGATCAAACGCCTATGTCTTACGCGGAAAGTCACCCGTTGGTCAAGCGTTAATTCCAATTAACCTCAGCTTCACGGTTTCAAAAGTTGTGATAACGTCAGGGCAATGACAACGATCAAGGTTTCAAATCGCGGCGCGAAGCGCATCCGTCAAGGGCATCTCTGGGTTTATCGGAGCGATGTCCGGCAGGCCGATGCTGAGGCAGGCGCGATCGTCGAAGTCGTGGACGAGGCATCCAATTTCGTGGGGCAGGCCTTTTACAGCGACGCGTCCGAGATCGCGCTGCGAATTCTGACGACGACCAGGCAAACAATCGATCGCGACTGGTGGCGCTCACGTCTGCGCAATTGCGCGGCGCGACGCATCTCGATCAAGCGAGAAACGAATGCGTACCGGCTGGTGTATTCCGAAGGCGACTTGTTGCCCTCGATCATCGTCGATGTTTATGACGGACATTTCGTTTGGCAGGCGCTCTCGCAAGGGAGCGATCGTATGCAGGCCGAGCTAATAGAATTATTGGTCGAAGAATTCCAACCGAAGTCAGTCTTTGAATTGAATGACGCGCGGGTCAGACAGCTGGAGAATCTCGAACTGCGGGCCGGCGTTGTCTATGGCCAAGCGCCCGACGAAATCGAAGTGAGCCAGCATGGTATTCGCTTCATTGTAACTCCGCGCACCGGTCAGAAGACCGGCGCCTTCCTGGATCAGCGCGAGAATTATCTGGCCGCGCAACGCGTGGCGCATGGCCGCGCGCTGGATTGCTTTACCTTCAACGGAGGATTTGCCCTGCATCTGGCGACGTCATGCGAAAGCGTTTTGGGCCTGGATATTTCTGATGAGGCGGTCGCTGCGGCGAGCCGCAATGCCGCTTTGAATGAAGCGAGTAATGCGACGTTCCGGGCCGCGAATGTTTTCGATGCGCTGCGCGAAATGGAATCGGCCGGCGAGCGGTTCGATACGATCGTGCTCGATCCGCCGGCGTTCACCAAGAGCCGAGCCACGGTGAAAGCAGGCGCGCGCGGCTATAAGGAAATCAACCTCCGCGCGCTGAAGCTTTTGAATCCCGGCGGCGTGCTTATCACCTGCACCTGCTCATATCACATGGGCGAAGCGATGTTTCTCGACCTCATCGCGCAGGCGGCGATGGACGCGCATCGTCGGGTGCAAATAATCGAGAAGCGAGGGCAGGCGAGCGATCATCCGGTACTACTCGGAGTGCCGGAGACGCATTATTTGAAATGCGTCATCGCGCGAGTTGTGGAATAAAAAGGGCCCGCGATTGCTCGCGGGCCTGAGAGTTTCGATCGAGAGACTGATTTACGGACCCATCCCCGGATCGTTTTCAATGACAGCCTTGGTCGTGTAGTCCTTGCCGTTGACCGTCAGCTTAACTTGATAGGTGCCGGCCTCGAGCGCTGGGCCGAAGTTGAAGCCGCCGCCGAAGCCGCCGCCTCCACCTCCGCCGCCGCCGCCGCCGCCGCCAAAGCCTTGGGGCGGACGAGCGGGTGGGTCACCGCGGAGGTTCCACTGCATGCGGTTGATGCCCATCTCTTTGGTGCCGACGATATTCCTTACCACCTTGCCGGTGTAATCGGTGATTGTGATCTTGACGTCACCTTCCGGAGCTGACTTCAGGTAGTAACTAATCGCCGCGCCCGGAGCCGGATTCGGCGCGCGGAACCATTTCGAGCCGCCAGTGTATCGGTCCAGCCGCACGTCGCTGTACCAGAGAACGCCGGGACGCACGTCGAACAGCGCCACGTCGTTGTTCTGGATCTTAGCGAGCTGTTGCAGCGCGCTGATGTCATCCAGGATGTAAATGCCCCGACCGTGCGTGCCGATCACGAGGTCGTTATCGCGCGGATGAACGAGAATGTCGTCAACGCGGATACGCGGCAGGCCCGACATGAATTCCTTGTACGTCTTCCCGCCATCGAGCGAAACGTAGAGTCCGAACTCAGTGCCTACGTAGAGCAGGTCCTTGTTCTTCGGATCTTCGCGCACGACGTTGACGTTGCCTCGGGCCGGCAGGTTGTTCGTGATGTCGGTAAAGGTGGCGCCGTAATCACGCGTCACATACAGATAAGGCTTCAGATCGTCGAAGCGATGGCCATCGACCGAGACATAGGCGGTGCCGGCATCGAACCGCGAAGGCTCAACGCGGGTAATGTGATAGAGCTCGCCCTTGCTATCGGCCAGGATCGGAATGTTCCTGGACACGTTCGTCCAGTTTGCGCCGCCGTCGCGACTGACTTGGACATTGCCGTCGTCAGTTCCCACCCACAGAATTCCCGGAACGATCGGCGATTCGCCGATCGTCACCACGTAGCCATAGCTGGTGTAGCCGTCGTTCTTGGAAGCCATCGGCTCGGTGCCTTTGACTCCCATGATCGACATGGTGTTGCGATCGATGTGCTTGCTGAGATCAGCCGAGGCGGTCCAATGATCGCCGCGATCGAGTGACTTGAAGAAACGATCGCCGCCCACGTAAAGCACGCTCGGATTGTGCGGCGACATAATGATCGGCGTGTTCCAATAGAACCGGTAGGTTTCGTTGGCGGCCGGCGCGGGAACTACGTTTGTAGCGCCGCCACCAAAACCACCGAAGCCCTGGGCCGCGGCGAACTGGGCCAACGCAGCTTGCGGATCCTGCGGGCTGGCTTCCGGCGACGCGGCTGCCGCAGCATTACCGGCGCCCTGGCCACCTCCACCGCCTCCGGCGCGGCGACCACCACCGCCACCGCCGCCCCCAGCACCGCCTCCGCCACGACGCTGCGGATTAGTGCGTGGGCGAATGTTGGCTCGGCGGCCGGTGCGCATATCAATACGCGTCATGTTGCCGTTCTGTGATTCCGAATAAATGATCATGGGATCGTTTGGATCGGCCTGCGAATAAAATCCATCGCCGCCGCCGGTGCGGAACCAATCGGCATTGGTTATTCCGACATTGCTCCGCGTTTGGCTCGGACCGCCCCACGAACCGTTGTCTTGCAGTCCGCCATACACGTAATAAGGCCGGCGCATGTCGACCGCCACCGCATAAAACTGGGTGGCCACGATTCCCGTGTTCACGAATTCCCAGGTATCGCCGCGATCGTAGGAAACATCCAGGCCGCCATCGTTTCCGATCATGATGTGGCTGCCATTCTTGGGATCGATCCAGACTGCGTGATGATCGCTGTGCGCAATTCCCGGTTGGAGCGATTTGAAAGTCTTGCCGCCATCGAGTGATCGACTGAAGTTCAACCCGCCCACGAAAACATATTCCGGATTCGACGGATCGACGCGAATCTGGCTGTAGTACATCGGGCGATTGTTCTCGTTACAGTTGTTGAGGTTGAAACAACTCGCGACGACTTTCCAGGTCTTGCCGCCGTCATCTGAGCGCCACACTCCGTGCTTCTTCGGATCTGGCGTCGGTGAACCGGCCGGAGTCGCGCCGGGCGTCGGCGTGGGCGTGGGCGTCGGTGGGCCGGCCTGCTCTTCGCCGCCGGTGCCGCCCGATGCGCCTACTTCGATTTGCGCGTAGATTGTTTTCGGATTAGAGCGCGCGACATCGATGCCGATGCGTCCCAACATTCCTTCAGGAAAACCGCTGCCTTGAATTCGTGTCCAGGTCTTGCCGGCATCGGTGGTCTTCCAAACGCCTGAGCCCGCACCGCCGCCGTTGAAGCCCCATGAAGTGCGGCGACGCTGATAGGAAGCAGCGTAGAGCGTCTTATTGTCCACCGGGTCCATCACCAGATCGGTGAAACCTGTGTCTTCGTCGATGAACTTGGTGTTGGTCCAGGTCTTGCCGCCATCAGTCGTTTTGTAAAGGCCGCGTTCCTTGTTCGGTCCAAACAAGTGGCCGAGCACCGCCACGTAAACCGTATTCGGATCCTTCGGATCGATCACGATGCGAGCGATGGTCTGTGAATCTTCAAGCCCCATTTTCGTGAAGGTCTTGCCGGCATCGGTTGATTTATAAATGCCGTCGCCGAAGCTGGCACTCTGGCGATTGTTCGCTTCGCCGGTGCCGACCCAGACAATGTCCGGATTCGATGGCGCGATGGCGATGTCGCCAATCGAAGCCGTCGAATACGTCTCGAAAATATTCGTGAAGGTGGTGCCGTTGTTCGTGGTCTTCCAGACGCCGCCGGTCGCCGCGCCGATGTAGCAGATGTATGAATTGTTTTCGACGCAGGCGATATCATCTACGCGGCCACCCATGCTCGCCGGGCCGATGCCGCGAAACACATAG
>DATANL010000062.1:0-1869 GCA_036266295.1 Pyrinomonadaceae bacterium
ACGCATCTTCCGCGTGGTTGCAGGCGCGACGCGTGCCGCTAATTAAACTGATCAATCCTCGTTATGTTTGGCCCACGAGTGTCAGCGCCGGCGTTGGCGGAACACTTAGCGGCGAATTCGACGCCGACTCCTTCATCGCCAGCAGCTCCGCCTGCACTTCGCCCAGTTCGCGCAGCACTTTCAAGGTCGCCTCGGCCTCTCCCTCGTTGATCAGGCTCATGGCAAATCCTACATGTATCAGGGCCCAGTGACCGACACATTTTTCAAGCGGAAAGTAATCGTCTACCACACATTCCAGGCTCACTTCCCGCTGGACGCCGCTAACGTCGACGAGGGCCATCTGCCGGTTAACGTCCGTGATTTTTACTATCTGGCCAGGGATTCCAAGACACATTGCTCACTCCTTCTGTTGGTCCACGTGTAGATGGGCAAGCCGTCCCGCCCGCAAGTCACGCGCAAGATGCGCATGCCACTTCCGTCTGATTCGAATTTTGTAAATGACGCGCTGCTGCAATCGCGGCCTGTCCCAACGCTAATCCCCCGTCGTTGGTCGGGACCTTCGCATGCGAGAGACAAGTTAGTCCATCTGACTCGAGCAACCGCACCACTTCTTCAAACAAGAGCTTGTTCTGAAAGCAACCGCCGCTGAGCGCAATCGTGTCCACCGATTCTCCCGCTGCACCTGGTTCTCTCAGACACGCGATCATGTCGCGAATTGCTTTCGCGAGTCCGAAGTGAAAACGCGCAGCCATCCGTGCAACCGGACTCTGCTGCAGGAGATCTTCGAGCAGCGCTTCCCACATTGACGACGAGTCAAGGTAGAGCAGACCGTTGGGTTGCTCGGTGATGACGAAAGCGTAGGGCGCATCGGCGGCAGATAATCGATACGACTCCGCCATCGTTTCCAACTCCATCGCACCCTGCCCTTCAAACAAAGCGTGGTCCGCACACAGGCCCAGCGCCGCCGCCACGGCATCGAAGAGCCGGCCGCACGAACTGGCCAACGGCACGTTTAATCCTGTCTCCAACATACGATCGATGGTGCGGAGCGGTTTGTTGGTCAGGTATTGATATAGCTCCAGCGTGGAATACTTTTCGACGAAACTTGTCCAGCCCGGACCGGCAAGCAGATGCGCGTAGGTGTTGCGCCATGGTTCGCGAATAGCCTGGACGCCGCCCACCATCGCGACCGGTTTGAAAGCAGCCAGCCGCCGGTAGCCATGATAATCGGCCAGCAAAAACTCGCCGCCCCAGATCGTGCCGTCATCACCAAAGCCCAGTCCGTCGATGGCGACCCCAAGCACGGGCGGCGCATTCAGCGGGACACCATTCTCTACCATGCAACTGGCGATATGCGCATAATGATGTTGGACTTCGATCAGCGACAGGTTGTCAGCTGCGGCGCGGTCTTTCGCGAGTTTGGTGGAAAGATATTCCGGATGCATGTCAGCAACCAGCAGACGCGGCTGATGATCGTAGATTCTTGAATAGAGATGCAGGTTCTTCTGATAGTCCTCGAACGTCGAAACGTCTTCCAGATCGCCCTGGTGTTGCGAGACAATTGCGGCCCCGTTCTTCACGACGCAGAAAGTTGATTTCAATTCACCACCAAAAGCCAGAAGGTCCGGCGCGCCTTCGAAGCCGGGTGGTAAGCGGACGGCGCTGGGAGCATATCCGCGAGCACGCCTCATCAACGTTGGTTTACCAGCGACGATGCGTGCAACTGAATCATCAATGCGGTTGGCGATCTCGCGATCGTGCATCAACATCGCGTCGGCAATGCCGCACAAACCTTGTCGCGCGCGATCAAGATTCGTAACCTGGGGCTCGTCCGAAATGTTTCCACTGGTCATGACCAGCGGTCGATCG
>DATANL010000063.1:0-9394 GCA_036266295.1 Pyrinomonadaceae bacterium
GTGATTGGTTGCGGCGCGATTGGTTGCGTCATAGCGGGCTTGATTGCGGATCGCGTCGGGCGGACGATTGTCACTTCGGCGGCGATGGCTATCAGCGGCAGTTGTTGTCTGATCATCGGATTACTCTTCGGCGCGAATCCAATTTTGCTCTTGATCGTCGCCGCCATCTGGGGCGCGAGTGTCGTGGCCGACTCAGCGCAATTCTCGGCGTGCGTAACGGAACTCGGCGACCCGCGATACATCGGCACCGCGTTGACGCTCCAGACATGCCTCGGTTTTCTGCTGACGACGATTTCGATTGAATTGATCCCCAGAGTCGAAACTCTCATCGGCTGGCGGTATGCGTTTGTGATTCTCGCGCCCGGACCGTTGTTCGGCGTCATTTCGATGTTGCGTCTGCGCGGACTGCCGGAAGCGGAGAAGATCGCGCACGGGCACAGGTAGTGTCGGGACCATCCCCGTCAGGGGATGGATCAAGCGATAGCTTTGTCTTCATGCATGACTGGTTGATCCATCCCCTCACGGGGATGGTACTGACCTCAGCGATGGGGTCTCATTTGCACACATCGCCACTTGAGCGTTTAATATACGAAAGAATGATCGGCGCGAAGCTTGGGAATTACCGCATCCTCGAGAAGATTGGCGCCGGTGGTCAGGGAACAGTTTACAAAGCGACCGATACGAAGCTCGGTCGCGCTGTTGTCATTAAGGTCCTACCGCCGGAATTAACTGTCAAAGAAGCCAACCTCAAACGTTTCGAGCGCGAAGCGCGTCTCGCGTCGGCCCTCGACCATCCGAACATCTGCACCATCTTCGATCTCAACGACATTGAAGGCGTCCACTTCATCGCGATGCAGTACGTCGAAGGCAAGAACGTCCGCGATCTGGTGAATGGACGGCCGCTCGATTTCCGCAGCGCACTTACGATTGCGATTCAGGTTGCCGATGCGTTGTCCGCCGCGCATGAACGCGGCATCGTCCATCGTGACATCAAAGCCGGTAACGTGATGGTGACGCCCTCGGGCCAGGTAAAGATTCTCGACTTCGGCCTGGCGAAACTGGTCGACGAAAGCGCTGCGCCCGGCAACATCCATCACACCGACCTGACTGAGGTCGGCGTTCCCTACGGCACCGCGACCTACGCTGCGCCCGAGCAGGCGCGCGGCGAACGCGTGGATGCGCGCGCGGACATTTTTTCCACCGGCGTTCTGCTTTATGAATTGTTGACCGGCACCTGGCCGTTCCAGGGCAAGACCAGCGTCGATGTTCGTCATGCCGTGTTGCACGAAGATCCGGTACCGCTGAACGAAGCGCGTCCCGGCGGCGCGCCGTGGCAATTGCAGGTGATACTCGATCGCGCGATTGCCAAAGATCCAAAGCAGCGTTACCAGCGCGTCGGCGAGTTGCGTGATGACCTGCGTACGGTGTTGCGCGAAATCGAAGCGGGTGGGCCGCAAACTTTCGATCCGATTATGCCGGTCGCACCGAAGCACATGGCCGGCTCCGGCCGCATGGGCCGCGCGATGCGCTGGCTGCGCGGCATCACCGGCGAACGCAGCACGCCCCAGAGATCTTCCGGCTCGGAAACGTCGGCGCATGAAACTCCGCTCACCAGCCTCAGCGGCGAGCGCAAGAGCATCGCCATCCTGCCATTCAAGAACGTAAGCAACGATCCGGAATCGAGCTTCTATGAATTTTCGCTGGCTGACGCGGTGATCACTGAACTGGCGCGGGTGCGCTCGCTGGTCGTCCGTCCATCTTCTGAGATCGTCAAGTACCAGGGCGTGCAGGTCGATCCGCGCCAGGCCGGTCGCGAAATGAGCGTGTC
Source organism: Pyrinomonadaceae bacterium (assembly GCA_036266295.1). Taxonomy (GTDB): domain Bacteria; phylum Acidobacteriota; class Blastocatellia; order Pyrinomonadales; family Pyrinomonadaceae; genus UBA11740. Next base: position 1,829 of record DATANL010000063.1, read on the forward strand.
CGCAGTTCTGTCTGCCGGTTTTCTGCGGGCCGGCAATCGCCTGCGCGTCACGGCGCAGCTCGTCGATGTTGATTCCGGTGACTTGATCTGGAGCGATCGCATCGACGCGGAAGCGAACGACATCATCGGCGTGCAGGACAAGATTACGCAGGAGATTGTCGACGGTTTGCGGCTTGAACTCTCGCCCGATGAAAAAGATCGTCTGGTGCAGCAGCCGACAGCCAACGCCGAAGCTTACGAAGAGTATCTGCGTGGCCGCGATGCTCTGGGCCGGTTCATCTACCAGACGATTGCGCGCAAGGACATCGACGAAGCGATTCATCATTTCGAGCGGGCGGCATATCTCGATCCTTCGTTTGCGCTGGCGCACAGCGGTTTGGGCAAAGCCTACGCGAACCGCGTGATTAAAGGCACGGGCGAAACGGGCGATTACGATCTGGCTACTGAGGCTTTCGATAAAGCGCTCGCGCTTGATCCCACTTTGCTCGAGCCCCGCCGGCACATGGTTTTGATCTATCTATCGAACGGCGAAAAAGATCGCGCGCGCGAAACGGCCGAAAAGCTCTTGCGCGAATCGCCGAACGATCCCGGCGTGCATTTCCAACGCGGCGTCATCGCCCGGCTCGATGGTGAATATGAGAAAGCGCTGCGATGTTTCGAGCGCATGGCCCGGCTCAGTCCGGCCGAACGAGTGGTGGCCAGTTACAACCGCGCGCGCATTTTCACCTACCAGAACGATTACGCGCGCGCGATGCGTGAACTTGACGAGGGCGCCGCCGTCGAACCCGATCATCCGCTGATCAAAACTTTTCGCGCGCGAGCGCTTTACTATCACGACGATGTAGTCAAAGCCGCGGAGATTCTCGAACAGGTCCTGGAGCAACAGCCGCAGCTCGACGGCATTCGTCCGATTTACGCGACGTTCCTGAGCGCGCTGGGCTTCAATGAAGAAGCGCGCGCGCAGCTCACTGACGAGGTAAAAGAAACCGCGAACACAGATCACGACGTCTCGTACTGGCTGGCGTCAGCGTACGCGATGGAAGGCGAACGTGAAGAGGCTTTGAAGTGGTTGCGGCGCGCGCTGGAATTAGGAAACCATAACCGCGCGTGGTTTGAGAAGGACAAGAACTGGGACTCGCTGCGCGACGATCCGGAGTATCAGCAGATCATTCAATCGCTCAAAATGCCGGCCGCGCAGGAGTAGTGAGCGCCGGCCAACGGGTCAGTACCATCCGCGTGAGTGGATGGATCAAGTGACGGGTTTGGGGGGCTTGCTGCAAAAGTCGATTTTCCGCGTCCGCGAAGCGGACTGAGTGAGAGCCCAGTGCTTTAGCGCTGGGACGGACCGAGGTAGATTTTCTCAGTCCGCGAAGCGGACGGCTGAAAAACGCCAGCAATGACACCGTTTCTTTCAGTCGTCCGCTTCGCGGACTCGGTCATATTATGGGCGGGTTACCCAGCGCTGAAGCGCTGGGCTACTTTCATTCGTCGGCTTCGCCGACTTTTGCAGCAAAGCCGGTTTGGGGTTACGTGCGCGGTGATCCATCCGCTCACGCGGATGGTACTGACTCACTCGTATCGCAGACATTCAATCGGATCCAAACGCGCGGCTTTCCTTGCCGGCCAGACTCCAAAGATCAATCCCACTCCGACGCTGACCGTGATCCCGGCAGTCACGGCCCAGGTGGGAACCGACGCCGGCAGACTCGGAAACAGCAGCATCACCAGCCTGCTGGTGCCGATGGCGAGCAGCACGCCCAGCATGCCGCCGAGGAACGTGAGCGTCATCGCTTCAAACAGAAATTGATTAGTGATGTCACGTCGGCGCGCGCCGAGCGCCTTGCGAATGCCGATCTCCTGCGTGCGTTCCGTCACGCTCACCAGCATGATATTCATCACGCCAATGCCGCCGACCAGCAAACCGAGACTCGAAATCGCGATCGCCACCAAACCAACCATCGCGAAGATGCTGTCGAACTGCTTGACGAAATTATCGGCGGTCTTGATGTCGAAGTTATTCGAATCGCCGAACTTAACATTCCGACGCCGGCGCAGGATGTCTTCTGATTGCGTCAACGCTTCATTCAATTGTCCGGACTTCGCCTGAATTACGAACAGCAGCCAACCGCGTGCGGGCGCGACTTTTTGGGCAGTGCGCAGCGGAATCAGCACCGCGTTGTCTTCTTCGTTCTCGCCAAAGAAACCGGCTTTGCGTTTTTCCAGCACGCCGACAATTTCAAAATCAAGCCCACCCATGCGGACCTGTGTGCCGACAATGCCATCCTGCTTTCCGGGGAAGAGCGCGTCAGCCGCATTCACGCCAATCACCATGACATTGCGACGTTGGTCTTCGTCTGATTCGGTGAGGAAGCGCCCTTCGTGCAAGGTGACGTTGGCGATGGTTTGATAATTCGGCGTCACGCCTTCGGTGTTGCCCCAACGATAATTCCGGCCCTGGTAAGTGATGTTGTCGTCGAAAGGTCCGCCCGAATAACCGACGTTCGGCGCAGTCACCGCGATGTCCTCAATGGCTGACCCTTGCGCCTTCAGGGCATCGGCGTCGGCCACGGTGAGCGGCTTGCGCAGACGTTCTGCTCGATCCGAAGAAGTACGCGGTCCGGTGGTCAGGTGGAAGGCGTAGATGTTGTTCGTGCCGTACTCCTCGATCATCGCGATGATGTTCTGACGCATGCCGGTGAGAATTGAGGCCACGACAATCGCCGCCATCACGCCGATGACAATGCCTAGCACCGTGAGGAAGCTGCGAAACTTGTTCGAGCGCACGTTGTCGAGCGCCATTTTCAGCGTTTCGCGCGGGAAAATGCTGGGGACATTGAGTTTCATCTAAAAGAAATTGCCACAGAGGCACAGAGACACGGAGAAACGACTTATCAAGAATCAGCGAACTTCCGTTTTCCTGCCTATCATTTCTCTGTGCCTCTGTGCCTCTGTGGCTAATCAAGCTTTAGTTAGCGCAGTAATCGGATTCAACCGCGCCGCCTTGAAGGCCGGATAAATCCCGAACAGCATGCCGATGATCGATGAGACGCCGATCGAGAGCACTACATAAACGATCGTGATCGTCATGGTGATGCCGGCCAGCGCGGTGATTACCTTTACCACTCCGTACGCCGTTAGTAATCCGATTACACCTCCAAACGCGCACAGCATTCCCGACTCGATCAGAAACTGCATCAGAATTTGTCGCCTGGTCGCGCCGACCGCTTTGCGCAGGCCGATTTCAAACGTGCGCTCGGTAACGCTGACCAGCATGATGTTCATGACGACGATGCCCCCGACAATCAGCGTGATGGCAGTGATGGGGACCACGACCGCGGCAATCGATCCGGTGAATTGATCGACCTGCTGATTAAGAGTTTCGACGTCGACCAAACCAAAGTCATCCTCTTCGTTTCCTTTCAGGCGATGCTTGTTGCGCATGCTCGTGCGCGCCTCTTCGATCACCGGCTGAAAGTTTTCGCGCGTGGCCGCCATGCCATGAATCTGGAGGCCGTTGCGTCCGAAGATCCCCAGGTGTGTGGTAGCCGGAATGTAGATGTGGCGGTCGAGTGAATCGCCAAAGAAAGAGCCGCGGCTTTCCTCAACCCCGACGACCGTCATCGGGTGTCCGCGCACTTTCAAAGTCTTTCCCAGCGGACTGCCCACCGGAAAAAATTTGTCTTTGATTTCGCTGCCCAGCACGACCACCAGGGCCGATCGGTTCACGTCATCCGGGTTAATGAAACGGCCGTCGACAATCGTCTTACCTTCGATCTCCTGCATGTTCGCGGTGACGCCAAAGACAATCGCGCCGGGAAACTCGATGCCGTCCTGCTTCAAATCGACGCCGTTGCCGACCTCGACGCCAACTTCCGCGCAGGACGCGCAGTGGTCCCGCACCCATTCATAATCGTCCCAGTTCAGACGCTTGTTACGCCGGTTCATGCGCTCGAAATCGTCGTCCGTGCGACGGCCCTGGAACGCCATGCGGGCCATCATGAAATGATTCGCGCCCAGCAGCTTCGCAACCTTTTCAGTGACGTAGGTGTTGAGCCCGCTGACCGATGCGCCCACGACCACGACGGCGGCGACGCCGATGATGATTCCGATCAGAGTGAGAAACGCGCGCAGCTTGTGCGCGAGGATCGATTGCAGCGCGATACGCGCGGCGTCGGCATAAAAAGAGAAAAGATAACGCATGATTCGGGTCGGGTCTCTTTCAGTACGACCACTCAACCGAAAAAGTTTGTTAAGAAATCCGCGGCAGAAAGTGCCGCTATGAAGACGTTCGAGGTGGTGGAATTATTAACGATTGGTTTCTGTAGGGGCAGGGCTTGTCCCTGCCCGCGCTTATGCGTTGGCCGGGCGGGGACGAGCCCCGCCCCTACAGTTCGTATCCATCGGGGTGGGCCTGCAACCAATCCCAGGCCGACTGAATGATCAATTTCAAATCCTGAAATTTGGGCGACCATCCAAGCTCGTGTTTGATTTTGTCTGAACTCGCAATCAGCACGGCGGGATCACCGGCGCGGCGCTTCACCGTGCGGGTCTCTATCTCGCGACCGGTTACGGCACGCGCGGTCTCAATCACCTCTGTCACCGTGTAACCGTCGCCGCCGCAACCCAGGTTATAGATCGCGCTGCGCTCTCCGAGAATGTCCAAGGCCAGGATGTGGGCGCGCGCCAGATCGATTACGTGAATGTAATCGCGAACGCAGGTACCGTCCCGCGTGGAATAGTCGTCGCCGAAGATTTGCACGTCGGCGCGCGTGCCGTTTGCCGCTTGCAGCACCAGCGGAATCAGATGGGTCTCCGGATCGTGTTGCTCGCCGAATTGTTTGCTGGCGCCGGCGGCGTTGAAGTAACGCAGGCTTGCATATCGCAAGCCGTACGCCTTTTCATACCACGGCAACGCCCGTTCAAACGCGAGCTTTGATTCACCGTAAGGGTTCGTCGGCTCAGTCGGATCACTCTCTTCGATCGGTTGCTTCTCGGGCTCGCCATAGGTCGCGGCCGTCGAAGAGAACACCAGCTTCTTTACCCCGCACTCGCGCATCGCATCGATCAACTTCAATCCAGCGACGACGTTGTTCTCGAAATACTTCGCCGGCTGTTCGACCGATTCGCCTACGAGTGAATGCGCAGCCATGTGAATGACGGCTTCGACAGAATTGTCTCTGAGCGCGTGCCGCAACGCATCACCGTTCATCAAATCTGCTTCCATGAACTTCGCCCGGGCATCTACGGCCGCGCGATGACCTTTGATGAGACTGTCGTACACGACCGCTTCATGGCCGTCATTCAATAATTCTTCGGTGACGACGCTGCCGATGTAACCGGCGCCGCCAGTGACCAGGACCTTCATCTACTTAACGAATCCTTTCTTGACCAGCCATTCGTGCACGACGATTTTCTTGTCGCGCTTCGCGCCGTCGACTTCGTAATTCAGTTGGCGCATTTCTTCGGTTGAGATTGAACCGGCCAGACGCCGCATCACCGTCTCAACCGGATCCGCACAATCCGCGGTATCGTCACAAGCAGGCAAAGAATAATTCTTGCGCATGATGAAGACCGCCTCATACGGCGGAAAGTAATGGCGATCGTCTTCCAGTTGCACAAAATCGGACGCCGTTATGCGCCCATCGGTAGAATTGCCTGCGATCATATCTACCTTGTGAGACGCCAGCGCTGTGTAGGTCAGATCCAGCGACATATCGCTTACACCTGCAAAACGTAATCCATACGTTCGCGAAAATCCGGGATACCCGTCCTGTCGATCGATGAAATCGTGTCCAAATCCAGCATGCCATCGCGGCGTGTGCCCGGCGGCGTCCGAAACAGTCTTCAGATTTAGGCGCCGGGCGTCCTCACCGCGTACCAGGATCGCAAACGTGTTGTCGAAGCCGAGGGGACGACTAACCTTAAGGTTGAACTGATTTTCGTATTCGCCTTTGACCTGATCGTAAACGATCTTCGGATCGCTGATCGGTTGATGATGAAGAATCGCAGTAAAGGCAGTGCCTGTGTATTCGGGATAGAGATCGATATCACCGCTGAGCACAGCCGTATGCGCGAGATTTCCGCCCAGATCAAATTTGCGTTCGACTTCGTAGTCATGCGCTTCCAGCATTTGTGCAACGATTTCAGTCAACAGATTCGATTCAGTGAAGTCTTTCGAGCCAACGACAAGGTGAGCGCGCGCCGCTGACTTCTGCGATCGATTACGCAAGGCTCGCCAGCTCGCGAAGCCAATCAGCGACAGACCGACGAGCACAGCTACCGCGGCGATTGGGCGCCACGCTAGGCTGCGCCGCCGTTGAATCGACGTATCGAAACGCTTTTCGATCAATCCAAATCCAAAATCAGCGACGAGCGCCATCAAGGCCGAAGGCACCGCGCCCGCCAGCAGCAGGTTGTTGTCATTGAGCCGCAGGCCGCGAAAGATGTATTCGCCCAGCCCGCCGGCGCCGACTTCGGCAGCGATGATCGCGACACCGATGGTGATCACGACCGCCACGCGCACGCCGGTGAGAATCACGCTCATTGCCAAAGGCAGTTCGACTTGAAAGAGAACTTGTCGATCAGTCATGCCCATCGCGACCGCGGCTTCACGCACGGCCGGATCGATCCCGAGAATTCCCGTGACCGTGTTCCTGATGATCGGCAGCAGAGCGTAGAAAACCAGCGCCACGATCGCGGTGCGTGGACCAATGCCGCCGATGAATGGCAAAGGGATCAAGAATCCAAACAACGCGAGACTGGGAATCGTCTGCATCACGTTCGCGATTCCCAGCACCGGCGCGCGCAGACGCTTGCGGCGCGTAATCAAAACACCGACCGGAAGCGCGATGAGCACGGCGATCGCGATCGAGAGAAACACCAGCCAGACATGCTGCGCGATGTGCGCGAGTATGTCCGACCAGTTGGCTTTGAGGAATTCGAGCATGGGAACGCAGTTCGCGGCTTTGCCGCAGCACCAGAGCGGTAAGACTCTGCCTTACCGATAGAGCAGTTAACCTATTCGGAGGCTATGCCTCCGCTGGCGGGGCGCAGCCGCCAGGAAATCAAAATTGCCGTCCCGGAAAGGCCAAGCCTTTCCGCACTGGGCGGCGGCAAAGCCCCATGACGGCTATCGACCAACCGCCGCATCCAAAGTCTCCAGGTAAGCCCGCGCCAACTCATTTGTTGATTTCACAAACGCGTCCGGCGTCTCCAGCACAACGATCCTGCCTTTCTCCATCAGCGCGATGCGCGTTCCCAGCGTCAACGCTTCCCGCACATCATGAGTCACGAAGATGACAGTCTTGCCCAGACGTGATTTCAATTCGGCAAATTCTTTCTGCAAGGACGCGCGCGTCAAAGGATCGAGCGCGCCGAACGGTTCATCCATCAGCAGCAGCGGCGGATCAGCCGCCAACGCCCGCGCCACGCCCACGCGCTGGCGCTGACCGCCCGATAATTCACGTGGATAGCGATCGGCAAATTGATTCGGATTGAGACCGACGAGATCCAACAATTCATCTGTCCGCTGTTGCGTTCGAACCCGGTCCCATCGCTCGAGCGAAG
>DATANL010000064.1:0-6805 GCA_036266295.1 Pyrinomonadaceae bacterium
CACCGATACGGCCGCACGTTTCATCTGGCTCGCCAACCCGTACAGTTCGCTTTTCGGAAAGGATTCGCACGTCAAGTAGACAAGCTTGCAAAGAGCAATGCTCTTCTGCCACACCACCAAGTCTTTGTATGAACGCGATCCCATTCTGAAAACTGTAAACAGAAAACTGAATACTAGGTTCGACGGAAGTCGAACCTGGCCTGCGTCGGCTTGCCGTAATTCGTTAGGGCGCCGTTTGGCCCGACGGCGTTCGGCCGTTGGAAGATCCAGTTCTGCCAGGCGGTCAGCCGTCCATAGATTTTCGTGTCCATCGTTTCTGGTCCGGCGAAACGCAGCGACGCCTCCATTCCGGTCAACGCGTCCGGCGAAAGCGAGGTACGTTCTTCAATCGCCACGCGAATTTCATCTTCCCAATCGAGATCATCGGGCGCGAAGGTGATCAACCCGGCTTCCTCGGCTGCTTCAGTATCAAGCGTTCCTGGTTGCGCCAGCACTTCATCCACGCGTTGCGGCTCGGAAAGAAAACGCGATTGCAAACGCGTCAATCCATTACTCATCGGAAATGCGCCCGCATTCAGCTCGCTGAAGGCGATCGCCACCGGCTCATCCGGATTGTTCAGCATGTAGCTGCGGTCAGACGCGACCAGCAGTTCCAGCAGGTTGCCCGCAAAACAACTCCCGGGCTCGACGATCGCGAAAAAGCTTTTGGCAGTCAGGTCGAGTCGCCGCAGTGTGCGGGACATCAGCAAAATAATTTCGCGAACCAACCAATGGTCACGATTCGCAGCCAGAGTTCGATCGAGCGCCAGCACGTTATCGACGCTGCCTTCGGTGCGAATACAAACCAATCCGATCTCGGGTTCATTCACGCGCAGATGAAGCAGCGCGTCGTCCAGCTCGCGATACGCTTGCAGCGGCCAGAATGCATCGCCGAGTTTTTGAATTTCATCCGCCGAGGTCGGCAAGTCGGCTTCGGGACCACGCATGGTGAGGTCGACGTAGCGCTTCTCGCGATGGAATTTCAGTGAGACGTATTTGTAGTCTCGGTCTGTAGGGGCGGGGCTTGTCCCCGCCCGGTCCACATGAGGGGCGTCTTCCGAAGCGCGGGCAGGGACAAGCCCTGCCCCTACAGTCAGAGGGTGCAGTTTGATTCCGTGCGTTTCATTCTCTTTACCAGCATTAATAATTTGCGCTACGCGTTCCTCGATCGACTCCTGAAACTTACTAGTGGGAAACGTACCGTCGATCAAGCCCCACTCCTTCGCGCGTTTGCCCTTCAAGCCTTCGGCCAGGGTCGAAAAAACATCGGCGCGATCGCGCCGCACCTTTCGCTTATCAACCAGGCGCGTCAGACCACCCGTCCCCGGCAACACGCCGAGCAAAGGAACTTCCGGAAGGGACACCGCCGAGTTTCCATCATCGACGAGATAGATCTCATCGCAGGCGATCGCCAACTCGTACCCGCCGCCCGACGCCGTGCCATTCAACGCCGCCAGGTAACGACGTCCGGAGTGCTGCGAATCATCTTCCATCGCACAGCGAGTCTCGTTTGTGAACTTGCAGAAGTTGACCTTGAAAGCGTGGGACGACGTGCCCAGCATGTAAATGTTCGCGCCGGCGCAGAAGATCCGCGGCTTCAAACTCGTGACGACGACCGCGCGCACTTCCGGGTGCTCAAATCGAATTCGTTGAATCGCATCGGCGAGTTCGATGTCGACTCCGAGGTCATACGAATTCAGTTTCAGTTTGTAACCTTCGCCCAGCGTCTCGTCTTCGTGCACGTCCATGGTGAGCGTGGCTACCGCGCCGTCGACTGCAAGTTTCCAGTGCCGGTATCGATCCGGCGATGTTTGAAAGTTGATCATTTAGGTAGCACAGACTTCAGTCTGTGATGTTCTTTTCCTTTGGCGCACAGACTGAAGTCCATGCTACTCCGTTCGAACGTTCGTTCGGAAACGGTGATATTAAGGGATGCGCTGAAAACGGGTCAAGTTGGCCGGGTGGATTGGCGGAGGCGTGTAGGAATCGAACCTACCTGAGCCTGCTCTCGCAGTCTCACTGACGGTTTTGAAGACCGCGCCATTCACCAGAACAGATGCGCCTCCGCGATGTAGCGCAAACGATTCAGTTTGCTCGATGCCGGCGACGGCTAAGAGTAGCGACTTCAATTTATTTTGTCGAACGCGTCTGACCGGAGGGCGATGAATCAGATGCAAAGCGCGGCACGCGATCATCAGACGATGTTGAAAGAATCAGGCAACGACTGTTTGTTCATTCAGGCTCTTCTCGATCCGTTCGCTGCCGCCCGGTTGCTTGACGCTCACATGCGGACATGATATTTCCCGCGACGTTAACGAGCGGTCCTGGTCTCAACTTCCGACCTGAATTTGCTCACCGCTCACCGTCCATTATGAAAGACTGGATCGCGCTCAATATGACTCCCGGCGTTGGCCCACGTGTCACCGCGCGGCTGCTGGAACATTTCGGATCGGCCGAAGCCATTTTCGATGCGCCGCGACGCGAACTGGCGCTGTTGCGTCTGACACCTGAGACGATCGAAAGCATCAGCAATCGGGAACTGCACGAACGAGCGGAACGCGAGATTGAGAATGTCCGAAACGTGGGCGGCGACATACTCGTGCTCGACGACGGCGTTTATCCGACGCTGCTACGCGAAACTTACGACCCGCCGGTGACGCTTTACGTGAAAGGCGCATGGAGCGAATGTCTGGAAGCGCCGTGCGTAGCGATCGTCGGCTCGCGACGGTGTTCGACGTACGGGCAAAACGCGGCGTTGATGCTGGCGCGCGAACTGGCGCAGCGAGGCCTGACGATCGTTTCCGGCCTGGCGCGTGGAATCGATGCGTCGGCGCATCGTGGCGCGTTGGAAGCCGGCGGTCGCACCGTGGGCGTGATGGGTACCGGGCTCGATCAAATCTATCCGCGAGATCACCGGAAGCTGGCCGACGACATCCTCAAACAAAATGGCGCGCTGGTGACGCAATTTCCGCTCGGCACGCCGCCGGTTTCGGAAAACTTTCCGTATCGTAACCGGGTAATCAGCGGCTTGAGCCTGGGTGTCGTCGTGATTGAAGCTGCCGAGAATTCCGGTTCGCTGATCACAGCGCGCCTCGCCATGGAGCAGAACCGCGAAGTCTTCGCCGTGCCCGGCAACATCACTTCGCGTAATTCATTCGGCACGAATTATTTGATCAAAGGCGCCGGCGCCAAGCTGGTCCAGCAATGGCAGGACGTCGCGAGCGAATTGCCGGCCGAGATCGCCGCGCAGCTGCTGCCTCCGCCCAGCAAGAAAAAGAAGCAGGGTCAATTAATCGATCAGCTGCACCTGGCGCCGGCTGACTTGAATGAAAACGAGCGCGCCATCTTCAAACAGCTCAAGACCGACACGCCCCTGCAAATCGATACGCTCGCGGAAACGACCAGGCTTTCGATTACGCAACTGACGGCGGCGCTGCTCGCGCTCGAAATGCGTGAACTGATTCGCGCCCTGCCGGGAAAATGTTTTGTCAGGAGGATGTGAATTGACGATCGAGTTGGCAGGACAAAACCGATGAAGCGAAATCGCTACGTGATCTGCTCTTCATGCGACGCCATGAATCCGAGCTTCAGCGAGACGTGCGATCAATGCGGCGCGCGGCTTAACGATATTCCGGCCGATGAATCAACCGAGCCGGAGCAATCGCCAACTCAGGCAAAGCACTTTCAACGGCCGACGACACTTCGTCTGATTGGCATCTGGATGATTGCACTGCCGAATGTTGTAGCCGGTGTGTATTTATGGTTTTGGTTGCCGAAGCATCTCGGCGGGCTCGCGGGGTTCATCATCTTCTGGTTAACCCTCGTGTTCACTTGTGTCTGGTTCATCATTTTCTATCGCGTCACCAGGCACTATTTTTTTCGCGACCAGAAGCGGAATTAAGACCATTCCAAAATAAGATCACTCGCCCGTCGGCAACTGCACGGTGAATACGCTGCCGCCGGCGCCACTCGCGACACTGACGCGCCCGCCGTGAATCTCGGCCACCCAGCGGGTAATCGATAGTCCCAGCCCGGCGCCGCCCAACGCGCGCGAACGCGCTTTGTCGACGCGATAGAAACGATCGAAAACGTTGGGCTGGTCCCTGGCGGGAATGCCGATGCCGTTGTCACGCACGACAATCCGGGCGTCGCCGTTGCTGGTCGTCAGTTCGATTGAAATCTCCCCACCGGCGGGCGTGTACTTCACCGCATTGTCCAGCAGGTTGAGGATCATTCTTTGCAGTAATTCGTCGTCGCCCTGAAGCCGCACCGGTGCGTTGGCCGCGACGGTCAGCTTCAGATTTTTTTGGGCGGCCAGAACCTGGGCCGCACGCCCGCACTCTGCCACAGTTCGATCGAGCTGCACCGGATGTTTAGCCACAGTGGGCCGATCGAAAGGCTGCCGCGCCAGGATGAAAAGATCCTCGACGATTCGCGACAACCGTTCGGCCTCATCCTTGATTAGCGCCAGCGACGCTTTGTATTCATCTGCGTGGCGCGTTTGCGAGAGCGCAACTTCGGTTTCCCCGCGCAGCACCGCCAGCGGTGTTCGCAATTCATGAGACGCGTCAGCCACAAATCGCTGCTGCTCTTTGAAAGAATCGTCGAGTCGCGCCAGCAGGTCATTGATGGTCAAAGCCAGGCTGCCTAACTCGTCACGCGCATTCATGATATCCAGACGCGCCGAAAGATTTTCCGCGGTGATTCTCCGGGTTTGCCGATTCATCAACGCAATCGGCGAAAGGCTCTTACGCGCCAGGAAATATCCGCCGATCGATGCCAGCAATAGAATCAACGGCACACCCGCGAAAAAGTAATTGCGCAAACGGCGCAAGCCTTCGTCGATTACGCTCAGCGGTTCGGCGACCACCGCGTAGCCGAGTTCTTTGTTGGCGGACAGCGGCACCACCGCCACCCGCAGTTTATTGATGACCGCGAAGCTGATTGCTTGCTGACGCGCGCGCGCCAGGTTCTCAGCCGGAATTGTAAGCACGCGGCCGGTCAGATTTGCCGACCAGGCGACGACCTGTCCATTCGCGTCGGTTACTTCGACGTAGCGATTGGGGAAAACCATTTCGGCGAGCACGACTTCGTTGGCCTTCGGTATCGACTGCTCTTCCTCGAGTTCCTGCATGTAAGCGCTGGCGACCGTTTCTGCCGTCGAACGCAATGCTTCATCCTGCCGCTGATAGAAGATGTTCGCGGCGGCGTAATACACGAGCAAGCCAAAGACGACCAGCGACACGGCCAGCACACCGGCGTACCAGAGAGTCAGACGAAGGCGAACGGAATTGAACATTTCAGGTGAGCAGGCGTGAACCGCTGCTCAGGGCTTTAGTGATTTTCAAAAACTCCAGGCTAACGCCACGCCATAATCATGCGCGTTCCGGTTATACATGGGCGCGATTGCCGGCAGACGTTTCGAGCGCGAGAACGTCTCGTCCTCCTCTTCGTCTCCGCCCGACGATGTTGCAGAGCGACGATGATGCGCATGATAGACATAACGGCCGATACCGTAGCCCATCGCGCTACCGACCAGCACGTCCGAAAGATAATGATGCAGGCCGGTGAAGCGAGACACGCTGACCGCGCTGGCGATTCCATACGCGGCTATCTGGACCGCAGGTTGATCGTGATACTCATTGGCGACCACCGTCGCAACTGACCACGCTTCGATGCTGTGCCCCGAAGGGAATGAACTCCCGCCGACGAAAAACTTGCTGCGGTCTTTGCCGGTCAGCGGGCGAGCCCGTTGCGTAATCTCTTTGAGTGCGGTGACCACGATACCGCTGTCGACGATCGCTTCGGTGGCCAGGATTCCCGTCTCGCGCGCGCGCTGGTTGTGCGTGGCGCGTCCAACCAAATAGAAACTTCCAGCCGCAGCGCTCACCCCATAGATCGATCCGGCGTAACTGATGATGCGACTCGCATCCAACTGGCCCGTGTGGGTGGCCATGTCGTCGCCGGTCGCGCGATCGGTGGCGAGAAAGCCGCCGGTGGTCATACCCAGCATGAACAGCCAGGGTGCCTGATTGCCATGCACGTGAGCCGGCGACGTCCAGATGGCCTTCTGATCGCGCAGAATATTTTTGAAGAAATCGCGCTCGAGTGAAGGCGAGGACGAAGGAGTTGGAGAGGGTGTGGGCGACGCAGTTTGCGCCTGCGCCCCCATACCGGAAACGAGAACTGCCAACAACACGAGGCCGAAGTGGCAAAGCGATATTCTGTTACTTCGCATGGTACTGCTCCTTAAAACTTTGTTCCTGGTTCAGTTTGAAGACTTCTCATTCAGTGCGCCGTATTGGCTCGGCCACTCCGATGCGCGGCAAGTCTATGACTTGCCGTTAAACCCACTTTCATTCTAACCGGTCTTTGACCCTGCAGGTCGGAGACCTAAAGAGAAAGCGGAACGGTAGCGGCCAAGTCGTAGACTGACCGCGCATCGGAGTGGCAGAGCCATAAAACCCATACCCAAAACTTGACTACTTACCGACCACCAAAATGACGAACGTGTCCGGTTTGATGGTGCGTCCGGGTCGGCCGCCGGGCGTCGCCGGTGGCGTCTCTACAAACTCAGCAGTCGAAAGAAATATTTTCTTTGTCTTGCTATCAAACGCCATGGTGCGCGCGCGCGGTTGGGTCTTGACCGCACCCATGTCCTCGTATTCGTCGGCGGACTTTTCGTGAAAGACACTCAGCACGCCTTCGCCGCACGAGAAGAAAATCAACTTCGCCTGGCTGTCGAAACCGGCATAGTCGACCCCTC
>DATANL010000065.1:0-1589 GCA_036266295.1 Pyrinomonadaceae bacterium
CCGACCGATCTCAGCAAGACCACGACGGCAATCTTCTTGACGCGCTGGGTCACTCATTACTGCGCGCCCATATTCGTGTTCCTGGCCGGCGCCGGCATCTATCTGCAACTGGCGCGCGGCAAGAGCAAGAGTGAGTTATCAAAGTTCCTGCTGACTCGCGGTCTGTGGTTGATCTTTCTTGAGCTGACCGTGGTCCGCTTTGGCGTCTTCTTCAATCTCGACATTCGCTTCTTAGGATTCCTGCAGGTCATCTGGGTGATCGGCCTTTCAATGGTCATCATGGCGGCGCTAATTCATCTGCCGCTGAGAGTGATCGGAGCGTTTGGCGTGCTGATGATCTTTCTGCACAACCTGCTCGATCGCTTTCAGGTACAGGGATGGCGCGGACCGGGAAGCCCGATACCGAGCGCATTGGCGAAACTTTGGATGGTGCTGCATCAACCATTCTCAGTCTTCCCGATTTTGCCGGTCATGAGTCCGGTGGTGGCCGTCGTCTACAACTTGCTTCCATGGCTAGGCGTGATGGCCGCAGGTTTTGCTTTCGGCAGTATCTACACGTTCGATGCGGCGCGCCGGCGACGCTGGCTGCTGGCGCTGGGCGGAGCGGCGACGGTGCTGTTCATCGCGTTGAGGGCGATAAATATCTACGGCGACCCGGCGCGCTGGTCGGGCCAAAAGAATGCGGTCTTCACGGTCCTGTCTTTTATCAACACCACAAAGTATCCGCCGTCATTGCTTTTCTTGTTGATGACGTTGGGACCGGCGATGCTCTTCCTCGCTTTATTTGAATCGGGCGTGAACGTGTGCGGGCCATTGCGCAATCCGCTGGTTACGTTTGGCCGCGTGCCGCTCTTCTTCTACTTCCTGCAATGGTATGTGGCGCACTCGCTGGCGATTTTGATCGGACTCCTCGCCGGACAGCCGGTTTCGTGGCAGTGGGAGAGTCCCATCGATAAATTTACGAAGCCGCCACTCGCGGGCATCGGCTTCCCGCTGTGGGTCGTTTACCTCTGTTGGATCGGCGGCGTGCTCCTGATTTATCCCTTGTGCAAGTGGTTTGCCGGCGTCAAGGCGCGACGACGCGATTGGTGGCTGTCGTATTTGTAAGATGCGCCTGACCGGAACGCGGGCATCCTTGCCCGCAAAAGCGCCGAGGCGCTTAATCGGTTCGCGCTGCGCGCTCATGCGGGCAGGGATGCCCGCGCTCCGTAAGCGAGTTCAACTTGTGGTAAGCTCCTCCCCCAATACTCAGGAAAAGAGGAATTCGCTGATGAGATTTTCAACTCTCTCAATCGCAGTTTTTCTCTGCGCTTTGCTCTCGTACGCTTGCACTGATCCGACCGCGAACAAGCCGAAGGCTTCCGTCGGCGAGGCGACCTCTGAAAAGACTGCGCCGAAACAAGGCGGCGAAAAACTGACGATATCGCCTGAGAATTCCAAAATCGATTTCGTCGCTGCCAAGGTCACGCGCACTCACAACGGCTCGTTCAAACAATTCAGCGGCACCATCGATTTGCTGAACAGCGATCCTTTGCAGAGCGTTGTTTCAGTGGCGATCGATACAGCTTCGGTCGAAGTCGACGACCCCG
>DATANL010000066.1:0-2112 GCA_036266295.1 Pyrinomonadaceae bacterium
AAACTCAACGCCCTTCAGTTCATGCTTGCGCGGGAAATAGCCAATCACCGGGTCGTCTTCCCAAACCGGACCTGATCGATTGCCCGCGACGAAGCAGGTTGAAATGTGGACCAGCGCGGGCCGCTTCATGCGCTTGGCGAAGGCGATGACGTTCTGCGTGCCGACGACGTTGGTGCGCAGCGCGCTTTCCAAGGTTGGATTGAAGGTGACGTTACCGGCAGAGTTAATGATGACGTCGATATCTTTTGCGACCCGCTCGGCCTCTTCTTCGGTGAAACCGAGATTCGTCTCAGCGACGTCGCCACCCACGATGGCGACCTTGTCGCGAATGAAATCTTCAAACGCAGCGCCATAGCGTTCGCGCACCGGATCGAACGGCTCGGCCGAGATGACGTTATTCCAGAATCTGGTCTCTGATTCTTCCTGCGAACGCGCGCGCACCGTCACATAGACGCGGCCGATGTTCGGGAAGCGATGCAGCAGCAGACTCAAAGTGACCTTGCCGACAAAGCCCGTCCCGCCGATTAGAAAGATCTTGCGGCCGTTGAAGATTTCAGTTGGTGACAGCTTGTTGGTCATGAATCATCTTTCTCCCTCTCACGGTGAGAGGAAATTTCACTGCTCGCTCGCTGCTCGTCCACCGTAATGCTTCAGCAAGTCGATCACAGTGCTGTCATTTCTACTGAGGGCTATGTCCAGCGACGTACCGCCATTCGTCAAAGCGTTGACGTTTGCGCCGCGCGCGATCAGCTCCTTGATGACCGCGACCTGAGCGTAGTAAGTCGCTTCGCCGAGTGCCGTGTTGCCGGAATTGTCGCGCGCGTTGACGTCGGCGCCTTGATCGAGCAGGTAGCGCACGGCGTTAACGCGGCCTTCGCGGGCCGCCAACATAAGCGGCGGCGCGGCGCCGTGCGGATTCACGTTGACGCCGGCGATGTGCAGCCAGCGCATGCGCCGCACATTTCCGTCCGTGGCCGCTTCAGAAAAATAGTGCTGCCGCCGCTCTTTGAAGCGGGGCAGATTGCCGACAATTGCCGTGGAAAGCATCAGCGTGCCGGCAAAGGCAATGGCGCGGGCCAAAAACGGTTTTAGAGCAAATTCGATCATGCGTAAGCCCGCTTCCACAGGAAGCGAGGAATTATTTATTCCATGTCGGCGATGCCAATCATCGGCTGATGCAGCATCGTGATCTCAGCAGAACTACCCATGTAGGTTCGCGCCATGGCAATCGCTTCGGTCAGATTGTCGGCGCGTTCCCAACCCAACATCTCCGGGACGTGCGCGTTCTCGGCTCCGGCAGCGATGACTTTGCCAACGTGCTGGCGCCCGTTCTCGCCCCAGTACCACATGAAAAATGGATGGGCGCCGTGATAGGCATTGCCGCGGCGATACATCTCGACGTAGCTCGGGTTGTTGGCGAATTCCTGCTCGTACTTCTCGCGCAGATAAAAGGCGTCGCGCGATTCAGGCAGCAGCCGGTTGAAAAATTCGATGTAGCTCGGATGAAAGTCGTGATCAAATTCGTCGTAGCACGGATGATGCACAATCATCACGCCGCCTTTCTTTAGCAGCGGCTTGTTCCGATAAAAATTGAAGTGATACCCAAGTCCCATCACCTGGACCAGCAGCGGATTCAGCACCGAATAGACGTTGTACGGCGAAATATCAGGGATGCCGGTGATCAGAATGTCTGCCTGTCCGCGCACGGGAATCACATACTGCTGCATTCCCTTTTCGATGATCTTCGCGTGCACCGGTTCAGTCTTGCCGGCATAGCACGCCGTCATTTCGTACTGCGCCGGCCGCGAATGAAGCAGCTTGCGGCGCGCTGGTCTTGGTAGCTTGCCCATCGTGTAGCGCATGGCTTCGAACTTCATCCGATCAAAAGCACTGAAGTCGTCTTCGTTCTTCAGCAGGAAATCCATGTCGCTGCCGTACATGCGATTGTTGATGGCCGTTTCGATGTGAAAGACGTTGAGATGCTCGTCCACGATCTTCCCGAGACGATTGCACTTGTTCGCGAGTTCCGAGCGGGCCGGATCCATGTAGCTGTCCGAATCGCGGATGGTTTGCGGGTCATGGTGGGCGCGCAGCGATTCGTAATCGCAAAGT
>DATANL010000067.1:0-3183 GCA_036266295.1 Pyrinomonadaceae bacterium
CCGGTTACAACGAATCATCGCGAGATATCAGAAGGCGCAGTCAGCCTACCTATAACTCTCCAGTCATAATGGCAAAGAAACAGAGTAAATTTCTCGGCGGAAGGCGGATCGATCCGGCGCCGATCACTTCCGAAACGAAGCTGGTTGATCTGGTTGACAACGCGTTCGTCGCCTACAACGCCGGCCGTTTGCGTGAAGCCTGCTGGCTCTTCAACCAAAAAATGTTGGAGCCCGATGTCACCGTCGGCGTCACCATAACCGGCGCACTGACCCCGGCGGGTCTGGGCATGTCGGCGCTGATTCCTTTAATTCGGGCCGGCTTTATTGATTGGATCATTTCGACTGGCGCGAATTTTTATCACGACACGCACTTCGGCATTGGCCTGGCGATGCACGAGGGCAACGCACAAACTTCGGACATCGTTTTGCGCGCGGAAGAGGTCGTGCGCATCTACGATATCTTTTTCGATTATTCGGTGCTGCTGAACACGGATGATTTCTTTCGTCGCGTGATTGAAGCGCCTGAGTTTCAAAAGCCGATGTCCACGGCCGAATTTCATTACCGCGTCGGCCGTTATGTGCTCGAGCGCGAGCGCAAACTTGGCTTAAAGAATAGATCGCTGCTGGCGGCGGCCCACGAATATTCGGTGCCGCTCTACACTTCCTCTCCCGGCGATTCGTCGATCGGCATGAACGTCGCTGCGAAGGCCTTGCAGGGAAACAAGCTGGCCTTCGACCCTTCGCTCGACGTCAATGAGACGGCGGCGATTGTCCTGGCGGCCAAGCGCGGATTGATTCGCGACGATCAAGGAACTGATCGGAATGAAGCGCATCTGGTCAGCGCGAGTGGTCGTGGCGCGCGAATCAAAGGCGATCGCAAGAAGAAGAGTGGCAAATCAGAGAAGGGCGGCCGCTCGGCGATTTTCATTCTCGGCGGCGGCTCGCCCAAGAATTTTGCTTTGCAGACTGAGCCCCAGATTCAGGAAGTGCTCGGCATCGACGAACGAGGGCATGACTACTTTCTGCAAGTCACCGACGCTCGGCCCGACACCGGCGGCTTATCGGGAGCAACGCCGGCCGAAGCCGTGTCGTGGGGTAAGATCGATCCCGATCAACTGCCCGACGCCGTCGTCTGTTATCTCGATTCAACCGTGGCGTTGCCGATCATCACTGCTTACGCGTTGGCCAGGCACCAGCCGCGTCAACCGCGCCGGCTTTACGATCGGCGCGAGGAGTTCATGCAGCTGCTTCTGACTGAATATAAGAAATCGACCAGGAGGTAGGATTCGTCAGGGCCACCGCGTTGAGGTGGCCAATCTCGCTCAGCCGATGAAGAACGTGCCAGGGATGTCAGCGAAACCAACGTCAACCGTGAGCTATTACAACTGTTCCAAGTGTCCGGCGTACTGCTGCTCGATTTACGAGCGCGTGCAGGTAACCAAACGAGACATTGCCCGGCTCGCAAAATATTTCGGCGTCGGATACGAAGCGGCGCAGAAGCGCTTCACCACGACGTGGCAAGGCGAGCAGATACTGCGGCGGAAAGCCGATCCCATCTTCGGCAAGGCCTGCAAGTTTCTCGACCCAGTCGCGCGTCGCTGTACCATCTATGAGGGCCGCCCGTCCGTGTGTCGCGAGTTTCCTGCCCGCACCCGTTGCGCGTATTATGACTTACTGACGTTCGAGCGTTCGCAGCAGGGCGATGAAACCGTGCTACCGCTGGTGCAGATTACGTTTCGCAACGGCAAAAAATAATTCAGAACCGCGAGCAATGGCGGCTCTGCAGGACTACTGAACATGAGAGATCTACTTTCCAAACTGATCGGTAAAGAAGTTGACGTGCTCTGCAGCGGCACCTCAAGCCTGCGCGGGACCATCACCAAGATCGACGGAGAGGTGCTGCATCTGAAAGACGACGACGACAACATCTGCTACGTCGCCATCGACAAAATCACCGCCGTCTGGGAAAAGCGCGACACGATTCGTCATCCCGGATTTGTCTCGAAGAGCTAACCGGTTCGGGTTGGTGCGCTCTTCCTTTTACTTCTTAACTCCGACCAAATAAACAAAAAGAAAGGCCGCAGCGGATAACCGTTGCGGCCTTATTATTTTTTGAGCGTCCGAATCTTACGGCTCGTTGTTCTGTTCGAGGGCCAGCGCCGTAACCGGTTTCACGGGCGCCGGCTTAGCTTTCGCGGTGGGCGACGGCAACGATTCAACCGGCACGCGGCGGAAACCATCAATGCGTGACAGCCAGTAATCATTGAACGGCGAATACATTACGCCGCCGTGACGCGCCGAATGATAGAAACCTTTATCGTCGACGACGATGCCGACGTGACTGAGGTTGCTGAAGAACACCAGCGTGCCAAATTTGAATTGCTGCCCGTCGGCCTGTGCGGGCATCGTCGCCCAGTACGAACGAGCCGGAGCCCGTTGGAAGTCGACGCCTACGTCCTGGAATGCACGCCAAACCAAACCTGAACAATCAAACTCTTCCGGGCCGGTGCGATTGAAGCGATATTCAGCCCCGAGATGCGATTGAATCGCCGTAAGCAGGGACTTATCAAAAGCATTGCCGACGCTGATCACCGGCGCCACGGGCGCCAATCGAGTCACGGGTGTCGTCGTGAGTCCGACCGTGCGCGGTCGTCGCTCTTCGATGAGCGGCGGGGCCGAAGCTTCAGTCTGCAATTTCGATCCGGAAGTTGAATAGACCGTGGATGTTCTCGGACGCGGGTCGGCTTCACTGCTTTGGGCGATGACGTTAGCGGTAAAGAATAAGCCGGCTGCAACGACGAGCAGGCGGGGGAACAGTATATGATTCCGCACGGGGGACGTTGTCTCCTATTCAGTTTTGTCTTACTAATCCAGCAGTGAGGTGGGCAAACTTATTCTAACTTTCGAGTTGGCTCGTCACAACCACCAATGTGACTGTTTCGTGATAACGCATCAATGTGAACGGGAAAGTGAATCGAATGAGGTCATGCACGAGTCAGATAAGATGAAGTCTAAGATTTGAAGCAATCCAGGAACGTTACGAGGAGCGGAAGGCAAGTCTGCCCGCTAACCGATTGTACCGAACCGCAGCGGTTGAGCGCCAGACTTTTCTTTGGGGCCGGAGATGAAAGGGTTTGCGGAAAGACTCAGCCAGGAAGGACGCCGCGAGCAAGCTCAGCAGGC
>DATANL010000068.1:0-3211 GCA_036266295.1 Pyrinomonadaceae bacterium
TCATAAGTGAACGTGTCGTCGCCCGTGTAACCAGCCGTCGGCAGATATGAAAAATGGCCGCTGCCATCCATCGTCACCGAACCGTGAGTCGAGGCAGCCGTGATGGTGCCGCTGCCCGGATAAACCACCGCCTGCAACTTCGAAAGCGTGTAGGTGTCGCCAAGAAATTCCGTGTCGTTGTCAAAGACACTCTTCGGACTGCCGCCGGTGCCGACAGTGATCTTCGGTTGGCTGCTCGGCGTTCCCACCGGACCAACTTCCAGCAATGTATTGCCGATGGTGTCATAGCTGTCATCACCCGCGAGCGGCGAAACATTGATCGAAGCGGGAATATAGGTCGTGTGTGCATCGATCGTGTCGGTGAACTGCACTCCGGTCGCGTCGACCGTTCCGGTGTTGCTGATGACGGTTGAGTAAACAATCCGTTCAGTTGTCGCAGGATTGCCGTTAGTCGGATCGATCTTGCCGTCCGTAGGATTGTCGAGGTTATCGTTCTCGAGCGTGTCGGTCATCGACGCCGAAATGATCGGCGAAGCCGCGAACACCGGTCCGGGAGGATTCGCAAATCCTTCCTTTACCGTCGCCTTCGCTCCTGACTGCTGACTCCTGGCTCCTGACTCCCGACTCGACCTCTGACCTCTGCTCTCTGACCCTTCCGTTCGCGCCGCGACGGCGGCGATCGGCGTGATCAGGATCGCGAAATTCAGCAAAAGCGCAGTGAATAGTCTGAGATTGCTCGGTGTTGGATCGAGGGATAATTTGTTCACAGTGATTTACTTCCTCAGGTGATGGGCGGACGACTTCAAGGTTAATCGGATCGGGCAGAACAAGGAAAAGAGCAAAGCCTTTTCGATGAGCGTCAAGACTAATACGGGACAAGGAGTTGGGTCAACGTAAAAGGTGAGAAATTGCGATGAAATTGCAAGATTTTAAAACCGCTTACGGCGGCGACGGCCTCAGTGTTCGGTTATGGGCCGCATCCATTTCGACAGGAAGCCACCATTGAGCGACTTTAACGTCAGGGCGTGGGCGTAGCTTGCGCACGTGCTTTAGCGCGTCGCTCCTTGAGTTTCTTTGCCGCGATGAGGTCTTTGACGAGGACATAGTTCAGATTCCCACCTTTACCTGAGGCGAACACGCGCACTTCAAATTCCGCGCAGCTGAGAATCTTTAACTGATTGTCCATACCGACATAGGGCTGCCACTGGTCCAACGGTGGCAGGTTTTTGTCTTTCAGAAAGCTCGTGACGAAGTTGTCGACGTGAGCGTACTGAGGGCCATTGTAATTAACCGTGAAGGCGTCAACCCGCCCATCGAGCAGCGTAAAGGTGATCTGACTGACATCGCCGGGCTTTGGCTCTGGTTTGTTTTCCTTCGGCTGATACTTGGCTGGTTGGATCATGATTTCAGAAACTCCGAGCGCCGACGGTGGTCTCTTCAGCAATGGCTGGAGATCGGGATCGTCCTTGCTTCCGGGGAATGCGGCGAGGATCTCTTCCCTGGTCATGCCCAGGCTCATCCCGCTGATCGCCGGAGCACTGGCCAACTTTAGCGAACAGTTTGAAGGTTCCTGATCAGAAACCGCGGACGAGGTAACGGGTGGGTTTGTGTTCGCGTTGGCATTTGCGTTCGGCGTAGCTGCGGACGGCTCCAACTTGCAACTAGCACCAGCAATCGCGAGTGCGCAGGCAACAGGCAGAATGAATCTCATACGGACGTATGATGCCATGATCACGACACGAAGCGCACTACGAACAACACAAAACCGCCGGCGCTATTGAATTCGCGCCGGCGGTTTCGCTGTAACCCATCATCTGACTCTTGCTTACGTTCGTGGTGGGAATACTCCCTGGAGCGCAATACAGAAGTTCAGAGTCAAATAAGGCATCATGTTGTTGTGCGGCTGATCGCCGCCGGCCGGCGCTAAAGAATTGTCACTCATCGGTGTAAGCGCCGGAGTTGGAACGACGTAGCCGGTGGCCCCGGTCGTGACCGCCAAAACGGTGCCCGCCTGAGGCAAGCTGATATCACCCGGGTCAGCAACGGCCCGCAGTGCGTGCGTGTGTGACGGGATCTCAGACTCGAGCAAGCTGACGGTCTCACTGCCACCCATTTCGCCCAAGTCATGAAGCGACAGGCCTGGGCCCTGTCCGGGATGCATCGGCGCATTACCCTGAACGTTAGGCAAGGCGAAGTTCGATTTGCCATCGCCGCCGTAAGTAGTGCCCAACAATGAAAAGAGAGCAGTATTTTGCGATAGCGGAAGGAGCTGGCCATCACAGAACGCCCAACCTTTGGGCGCGAAGTTAAAAGGGAAAATTCTGATTTCAGCTACAAATGGGTCTGCCATGATTGTCTCCTTAAGATCTATTGTCAGAAGCCCGACCGTTAGGGAGGGCGTCATACCGGTTAGCCCGCGCTCACGCGAGGGTTTCGGACTGACCGCGCATCATGTTGGACTTGGGAAAATCCCAAACAGCGAAATAATAAAATCCAAACACAAGTAGGGCTGAAAATTCGTGTGCGGCTGACTGCCACCCACGGGCCCGATGCTGCCGGCATTCATACTCAGAGTTGCACCCTCGACGGTGTACGGCTGGATCGTAGCCGCAGGCTGAGCCAGCAAGCTGCCGCCCGGATTCGGACTCGTGCCGTTTGCCGCCGTGCCCAGTAACGAGTGGCTGTGCGCGGGAATTTGTTGGACCGTCAGCGTGATTTCTTCCGCGCCGCCCGTTTCCGCCAGAATAAATCCGTTACCCTGGTGAATAGGAATTCGACCACGCAGGTCTGGCAGCGCGAAAGTCGATTGTCCGTCTCCACCATAAGTAGTGCCGAGTAATTGAAAGAGCGTTTCGTTTTCTGAGATAGGCAGCAATTGACCTTCGCAAAACATCCAGCCGGCCGGCGCGAAGTTACCGGCAAAAATTCTAATTTCACCAACATATGGTTGTGCCATCTGTTTGTCTCCTTAAGTCTGCGACGGAAAGATGCCTTGCAGCGCGATGCAGAAGGTCAGCGTGAGAAATGGCTGCATATTCAAATGCGCCTGACTCCCGCCAACATTTGTCACACTCGATGGATCGAAAGCGACCAGGCCACCGCTCGGACTGTACATGTTGTTAACGGCGCCGATGAAGTTATTGTTAGGGTTGTTGACCGCGCCATTGGTATTCGTGGCGTTCAAGACGTGCACGTGCGTCGGCAATTCGGA
>DATANL010000069.1:0-6335 GCA_036266295.1 Pyrinomonadaceae bacterium
GTAGACGGCCTCTTTGTCGACACCTTGCGCGTTGATTACATCCTGCGCGGCGTTGCCCTGGGACCGGGCGAACACAAAGTCGAATTCGTCTATCGACCAAAGTCGGTGATGATTGGAGTCGTGATTTCCCTGCTGGCGCTAATCGGCCTTTGCGCATTGTCGACAAAGGCCGTCGAATCGCGCATCGACAACTTTGCGCGACGCGTCAAACAATAATCGAATCCATGCCGGCCACCTTTACACGCGTGTTTCACCGACTCGATGAGAGCGTTCGCGAGTCGCTATTCGTGTTTCTATTGAGCCGCGGCCTGGTGCTCATAATTTTTATCGTCATCGGGCAAATTAAGTTTGGCGCGCCTGAGATCGGCCTGGGACCGGCGGGGCCAATCACTGCGCGCAATGCAGTGGTCTCATTGAGTCATGCTCCGATCGGACAAACACTGCGCGAAACAATAGCTCAGGGCGACGTGAACCATTATGTCGAACTCAGCCGGACGGGCTATGATGCGCGGCCCTTCGGCACTGACGCACACACTTCGAGCCTTTATGCATTTTGCCCGGTAATTCCGGCGCTCCTGTGGCTTATCAGCAGGACAGGACTCGATGTGTTGCTGACGGGAAGTCTCATATCAAATCTGTTCTTCTTCGGCGCGCTGGTTCTGTTTCATAAACTGGTAATCGCGCTGGGGTATGACACCTCAACCGCGGCGCGCGCGCTTTTTTATGTCGCGTTCTTTCCGGCGAGCTACTTCTTTTCGCTGCCGATGACTGAATCGACTTTTCTGTTGCTGACCGTTGCCAGCTTCTACGTCGCCACCAAAGGCAGATGGCCGGCGAGCGGAGGCCTCGGCGCAATTGCGTCAGCGACGAGGTTGAACGGCATCTTAATCGGGCCGGCGTTGGCCGTGCTCTGGTGGGAGCGCGAGCGCCGGCGTTCATTCCGGCAACTTGCCAGCGTCGCGCTCACGTCTCTCGGTCTCTTGCTTTATATGCTCCTGTCGTGGCGTTGGTCGGGCGACGCGCTGGCCGCGACCAAAGCCGGCGCAGATCGGCATGGCGGATTTTTCCTGACGCCGCTGTGGGAATATCTCCGCGCGCCGGGAACGATCGCGCTGCCGTGGAATTTTTTGCCGTTGAATTTTTTGGCCGCTCTACTGGCGTTCGCCGCCATCTATTTTCTTATACGACAGCGCCAGAAGGCTTTGGCAGTTTACGTCGCGATGATGGTGCTGGTGCCGCTTTCCACCTCGACGCTCGTTTCGCTGGCGCGCTACATGTCCGTGTGCTTTCCGATTTTCATCGCGTTCGGCGCAGTCGGTAGCTCGGCCCGTACGGATCAAATAATTCGGGTCGTGTTCATAAGCTTATTCGTGTTGATGACGGCCGCGTTTGCCGCACGATTTACAATGGCTTTAACTTGAACCGCGACGGCCGTATGCCAATCCAGCAAACAGATCAGAACTTGTTATTAGCGCCTCCGCGCTACGTCGAACGTCTGGACGACTGCATCTTCTATCACACGATGGACCTGCCCGGTTTCGGAGTAG
This sequence comes from Pyrinomonadaceae bacterium, assembly GCA_036266295.1. Classification (GTDB taxonomy): domain Bacteria; phylum Acidobacteriota; class Blastocatellia; order Pyrinomonadales; family Pyrinomonadaceae; genus UBA11740. Next base: position 1,548 of record DATANL010000069.1, read on the forward strand.
TGCGCGGGGCCTGGGATCTGCGCGGACGCTTCGACGACTACATCAGCGGCGTGCCGCTGCAGGGAAAGTCGGTAATCGACATCGGCACGGCGACCGGCTTTCTGAGTTTCGAAGCAGAAAAGTGCGGCGCGGCGCACGTCGTGTCCTTCGACATGGGCGACGCGCGACAACAAATGTTCATTCCGTTCAAGGACAATCTGTACTATCGCGACTACGAAGCCTTTGTGAAGCAGCACGCCGTCGAGGTCGAACAGTGGAAGAATGCCTACTGGCTTTGTCATCGACTGTTGAAATCGAACGCTGAGGTTTTCTACGGCGATATTTTTCGGCTGCCCCCGGCGCTGGGCCAATTCGATGTCGCGATTGTTGGAGCGGTGCTCGAACACTTGAACGATCAAATCACGGCGATGGCCTCGATTGCGCGGCTGACTAAAGAGACGATGATCATCGTGACGCCGGTGTTTGAGACTGAGGAACGCATCGCCCGGCTCGAACCGACCGCGGACAATCCTGATTACGCGTTCACCTGGTGGCGTTATTCAGTGGGCGCTTATCGCGAAATCCTGAAGATGCTCGGATTCAGCATTGCCAGAATCACTACGGCGCAGTACCGGTACGAGCACGGCGACCGACCGGAAACGCGTTCGACGATCGTTGCCGTGCGGGACTGAATGCTCGCGCTCCGCCGGCATGTTCTGCTACCTCTCCCGTTGGGAGAGGGTTGGGGATGAGGGCTTAGTGCCGCTAACTTCGTCCCTCACCCCACCCCTCTCCCAACGGGAGAGGGAGCAGATCGGTACTGCGAAAAGTAATAATAGATTGCACGCCTTAAGGCGTGGATACCCACATGAACATTCTGATCTGTACAGCTCAGGTTCCGTTTGTCTCCGGCGGCGCAGAGCTGCACGTCGCGAACCTGAAGCGTGCGCTGATCGAAGCCGGGCATGAGGCGGACGTCGTCGCGCTGCCGTTCAAGTGGTATCCACCGCGCGAGATTATTCGCGGCGCGTTGGCGTGGCGCATGCTCGACGTGACTGAAGCCAACGGCAAACCGGTCGACATGGTGATCGGTATGAAGTTTCCCGCCTACCTCGTGGAACATCCGCGCAAAGTTCTCTGGGTGATTCATCAGTATCGTTCGGCTTACGACATGGCCGGCACGGACTACGACGATCTTCACAGCTACGCGGACGGCGCGGCCACCAAGATGTTCGTTAAGCACGTCGACGAGAAATTCATCCCGCGCGCTTTGAAGGTTTACGCTAATTCACAGAACGTCGCCGCGCGCCTGTCGCGCTTCAACAATATTCAGAGCGAGCCGCTTTATCATCCCCCGCCGCGCGCGGAATCGCTTTCGCCCGGCCCGCAGGGCGATTACATTTTTTATCCGAGCCGGCTCGAGCCTCAGAAGCGTCAGGAAATTCTGATTGAAGCTGCGCGGCGCCTCAAATCGGACGCGAAGATCATTCTCAGCGGCGGCGGCCGTTCAATGGCGCGGTATGAATCTCTCATCACAAGCGATCGCAAAATTCGACAACGCGTCGAGCTGCGCGGTTTTGTTTCCGAAGTCGAGATACTGAAACTGTATCGTGAAGCGCTGGCGGTTTGTTATCTGCCGTGGGACGAAGACTACGGCTACGTTTCGCTCGAAGCGATGTATGCGGCCAAACCTTTAATTGTCGCGCGCGACGGCGGCGGCGCGACTGAGTTCATCGAGGATGGGAGCGAAGGATTGCTGGTCGATCCCACACCCGAGGACGTCGCACGCGCGATCGATGAGCTTTATTTCGATCGCAAACGCGCGCGGCAGATGGGCGACCGCGGGCGCGAAAAAGTTCTGGCGATGAACCTGTCGTGGCAGAACGTGGTCGAGAAACTAACGCGGCCGGTGATCACTCTCTTCAAATAGCCTTGCAATAAAGTACTCCTCGTTTAGACGCCGGACTTGTCCGGCGACCGGCCGCACAAGTGCGGCCTCTAAACGTCGGGGCTCGTTTGTTTCCGGCTCGCTTGTTTCTGCTCGACGGAAAAATCAATTACCAATGGATGCGATCCTCTCTCCTCGAACCAAGCAATCTGCTGATCCACCAGATCCAGCTTGAGCCGGTATGTCCCGCTTCGTTGCGGCGCTTTGAATTCCAGTTTGAGGCGCACGGTCTCGCCCGGCGCCACCGCGTGCGGCAACAACGGCTCGCCATGAAATTCAGTCACCATCAATCCCTGCTGATCGAAAACGCGCACCGCCGGCATCACGATCCCGGCCGCGGGAGTCGAGCTCGTCAACCACAGAGTATCGCCCGAGTTCTTAATTGAAACAGGAATCGACAATAACTCGCCGGGCGCGACTCGTTCGGCCGGAGCTGATAGCAGCGCGAGTTGCGCTCGCAGCACGCTCGGCCTGCGACTGTCGGGAACCATCGTCGCCGGCTGGCTGCTTTCGCGCACGACTTTCTTACCCAAGAGGTAATTAACTTCCGGTGGACGCACGCGCAAACGATCGCCTTCCAGCGATTCGCGTTCGAAGAGGCCGTTGACGCTGACGTAATCGCCGACCAGCGCAAAGCCGTGTTCGTCGAGCAACGTCTTCAGGTACTCGCGACTAAACGGCGATTCGAGCGTCCCGTATTGGCGCATGGCGTCAATCAACTCACCTTCTTTGATCGACCCGGCAGTGGGACGGGCGCCCTCGAGAATAAAGAGCACCCCGCCGTACGCGGTCGCGGCCGAGAGATTCGCCATCACCGCATGTTCATCTTCGAAGTGATGCAACGAGTCATAACAAATGACTCCATCGAACTGCTCACCGATGGGCGAGCGCTCGATATCGTGCTCGGCAAAGGCACAGCGCAAAGAGGTCTCGTGATCGACATCGTAGCCGACTGAGGCCATTCGCTGGTGCGCAATGCGAATCAGTTCCGGACTGATGTCGATTCCTTTCACCACGTACCCGAGACGCGCAAAGTATTCGCTCAGCCATCCGGCGCCGCAGCCGACATCGAGAATTCTACTGCCCGCGGGCAACGCCAAAGCGACGGCGATGTTCGCGAAATCACAGAAATGACGAAACGTTTCCGCGTCCATGCCTTCGCCGGAATGATGCGGTGGTTTGTTCGCGAGATTGTAAAAAGGCTTGGTGAAAAGATAATGACGATGCTCAGGGTCGAGCTTGTCGACGTAATCGATCGCCGCCTGGCGATAGTCGATGCCCTCGAGTTTTCCCAGACGACCGTTGTCGTTACCGGTTCGTGCCGGCGGAATCAAAGAGGGAAGAGACTGCACCGCGGCTGGTTGAGCGTTCGATCCATTTGCCGATGGCGCGGTCACTAACGGACCAACCGCTGCGACAATTTCGCTGACGGCTCCATTGTCTTCCGTCGGATTCAAGCCGATCGCCTGAAACTCGCTCGCCAAACTATCGACCACCTCGTCATTGACGGAACGTTTCACGATTCGCGAAATGAACGCCAGATAATTTTCCGCGCTGCGTCGAATGTGGTTGTGCGCGAGCACGTGCCGACGCGCGTTCGCACCGATGCCCTGCCGCAATTCTCGATCAACAATCAAGGCTTCCAGATATGCTCGCAGTAGTTCATCGGTCTTGTGATGCATGTCGACTTTGACGACCGTGTCGGCCGGCAGTTCACCAAACCAACCGGCGTTGGCCACGATGGCCGGCACTGCGGCAGCCATGATCCGGCAAAGACTGCCGGATGTCTCGCCGATGATCGATTCGCGCAGATTTATCGCGATGTCGGTCTCGGAAATGTGCCGCTGAAAATCGTTTAGATTGATGTGGCCGGTGATCTCGACCCGATCCTCCAAACCATGTTCGCGAATCAGCGATCGCACATCGAAATACTGGTTCGGTTCGCCCACCAGCGTGTAGCGGAAGTCGTGCCGCTGTCGCAAAGCGGACAACGCGCGCAGCGCGCGGGCAATTCCTTTGTGCGGAGTGATCAAGCCGAACGAGGCGATGCGCACCGGCCCTTCGACACTTGCGCGAGTCGCCGGCTCGCGGGTCGCCGCAGTCTCGGTGATGTGGTGCGGAATCGTTTTGACGAGCGCGCCCGGCGCGATTGACATTACGCGCTGACGGCTCCAATTCGAGTGGACGATGACGCCCCGCGCCGCGCGCACCAGGCGATCGTTGAGCGGAAATCTTACCGGGTTCGTCGCAATGCGCGGCGTGCCGCCGGCAGCGAGCGCCTCGCTCGTCGCTTGTTGCACCGCTTCGCCGTAACACAGACCGACTTCATCGAGATAAAAGCGCCAGTCCTTGCGCGTCTGCGCGAGATTAAGAAAGAAATCCTGCAACGCGAAATCGTGCAGCACCAGGATGCCGGGATACTCAACCATCGTTTCGAAGATGCCGGTGTGATAACGATGATCATTGCCCATGTGATAGACGATCACATCGTGCGCATCGAGCCGTTTCAGGACCTCCGGCTGTCTGCGATAATCGAGAATCTCAAAACGAGAAATTATTTCGGGGTTGGCCGGCTCAAAGCCGTCGACAAACAGAGTAATCTCCGCGCGCTCAGCCAGATAAGGCAACAGCTCTTCGCTGTAGTCCGCGATGCCTGAACGTTTTGGTGAGAGCGGACTGAAGTAAGCAATTTTCATTCGGTATTATCTAAAAGAAGATCAATTCCACAGAGGACACAGAGAAAGCAGTAATAGAAACGGAGCTATGATTTTCGTTTCCATTCGCAGTCGCTTAATCTTTGTGGTGTTTTCCTCTGTGTCCTCTGTGGTTAATGGCTTTCGCGGTTTTGGCGCTCACCTTTG
>DATANL010000070.1:0-5620 GCA_036266295.1 Pyrinomonadaceae bacterium
ATGGTGGTCTCCCACAGTTGCTCGGGATTCATTTCGCCCAGGCCTTTGTAGCGTTGGATGGAGAGGTCCTTCTTGGCGGAGGCCTGCACCCGATCGAGCAGCGCCTCGCGCGTGGCAATTTCTTCGCTGGTGCCGTTTTCGCCGGTAATGAAAGGCGGCGTCAGGCGATCTTCCAAGCGGGTAAACAGTTCGACGGCCTTTTGAAACTCGACGTGGCTGGCGAAGTCGTAATCGATGGCCACGACGGCGCCGGATGTCGTTACCGTTTCGATCTCCCAGAGTCCGTGTTCCTCGTCTTCCTTGAGATCAGTTTTGTAACCCGCCTTATCGAGCACGCCTTCGACCTGGGCCATTGCGGTTTCATCCTGGAAGGTCCGCTTGAGCGTGCTGCCTTCTTCGCGCAGCACACCCTTCTTGCCGCCGAATGCGTGGAGCAAAGTGTCGAGCAGATGCGAGTCGCCACGCAGACGGCGCGCCGCCTTTTCAGAATAGCGGCGCAGGTCGACCATGCGCTCGAGATTGCGCGCCAGCTGCGCACCCTCGACGACCGTCTTTGATTTGCCGGTCATGACCTTCATATCGGTCGTGGCCTGGCGCATCAGGTAGTGAATCATCGAGCCTTCGTCCTTGATGTACTCTTCCTTTTTGCCCTTCTTCACTTTGAAGAGCGGCGGCTGCGCGATGTAGACGTAGCCGTTCTCGACCAGCTCGGGCATTTGCCGGAAGAAGAAGGTCAGCAGCAGCGTGCGAATGTGCGACCCGTCGACGTCGGCGTCGGTCATCAGGATGATGCGGTGATAACGAAGCTTCGAGACGTCGAAGTCTTCTTTGCCGATGCCGGTGCCGAGCGCCATGATCAGCGCTTTGATTTCATTGTGCGCGAGCATCTTGTCGAAGCGTGCTTTTTCGACGTTCAGGATTTTGCCCTTGAGCGGAAGGATTGCCTGGTTCTTGCGATCGCGTCCCTGCTTGGCTGAACCGCCGGCCGAATCGCCTTCGACGATGTAGATTTCCGAAAGCGCGGGGTCGCGTTCCTGACAATCGGCTAGCTTGCCCGGCAGCATGGTCGAGCCGAGCGCGCCTTTGCGCACGATTTCACGGGCCTTTCGCGCCGCGTCACGGGCGCGCGCCGCATCCAGCGACTTGCCGACGATCCGCCGCGCGACGGTTGGATTTTGATCGAGAAATTCCGTGAGGCGATCGTTTAGAAACGATTCGACGGCGCCTTTAACGTCCGAATTAAGCTTGCCTTTGGTTTGACCTTCAAACTGCGGCTGCGGAAGTTTGACCGAGATAACCGCCACCAGACCTTCGCGCACATCATCACCAGTAAGTGAGCCTTTGAAGTTTTTCGCGAGACCCGACGACTGCGCATAAGCATTGATCGTGCGGGTAAACGCGGAACGAAATCCTGACAGGTGCGTGCCGCCGTCGACGGTGTTGATGTTGTTGGCGAAGGAATAGACCTTCTCGTCGTAAGCGTCGTTGTATTGAATCGCCACTTCGATCGAAAGCGCGTCGCTGACCTTCTCGAAGTAGATGGGCTTGTCGTGCAGCACGCTCTTGTTCTTGTTGAGGTGCTTCACGAATTCGGCGATGCCGCCGCGGTAATAAAACTCGTGCGACTTCTCAGTCTCTTCGCGCTCGTCTTTGATCGAGATGCGGATGCCTTTGTTGAGGAAGGCCTTCTCGCGCAGACGCTCGGAAAGTTTATCGAAACTGAATTCGGTCGTATCAAAAATCTGGGTGTCAGGTTTGAAAGTGATCTTGGTGCCGCGCTTGCGCGTCTTGCCGGTTTGTTTCAGCGGAGCACTCGCAATTCCGCGTTCGTATTCCTGCTCGTAAGTCAGACCGTCGCGCCAGATTTCCAAATGGAGTGTTTCAGAAAGAAAGTTCACGCACGAGACGCCGACACCGTGCAGTCCACCGGAAACTTTATAGGCATTCGAGTCGAACTTGCCGCCGGCATGCAGCTTCGTCATGACGACTTCCGCTGCGGACTTGCGTTCCTTCTTCATCATGTCAACCGGAATGCCACGGCCGTTGTCGATCACAGTGATCGAGTTATCGAGATGAATCGTCACCTCGACCGTGTCGCAATATCCGGCCAAAGCTTCGTCAATCGAATTGTCGACGACTTCATAGACCAGATGATGTAGCCCAAGTTCGCCGGTCGAGCCGATATACATCGCCGGCCGCTTGCGCACCGCGTCGCGCCCTTCGAGCACGGCGATGGATGATGAATCGTAAGTTTCTTTCTTGTTCTTCAATTTCGATGTAGGTGTTGCCAATTCGTTACTACCTTCGTCTGTATTATCGAACCCTCAGTTGACATTACCCGCCCTCATTAACTGTATGAACGGTGTTTCCGCAACGGCTTCGCCGGCGCGCACTTCATAGAAACTCGCTTCGCGGTTGAACCTTTCAAAGTAGTTTCGTTTTGAAGTCGTAACGAACGTTTGAGTGCGTCCGTCGAGATATTCCAGGAGGCGTTCAATGCGGCTGCCGTCGAGTTCTGCGTCCACGTCATCAATGAGGAAAATAGGGTATTCCTGATGCTTCAAATAATACACAGAAATCGCCGCTAAATCAAGTGTTATCAATGCGCTACGCTGTTGTCCGGAGCTCCCAAAACTACGCAGATTGCCGTCGCGAAAACGGATCTCCAAATCGTCGCGGTGAGGGCCGATGAGACAGGCGCCGGCGTACATCTCGGCTTCGACGCGCAGCTGCAGACGATCGGCGATCAACTGCTCGTAATTCTTCAAATCACCTTTGCTCTCGAGCGACGAAGCATACCGAAGCGACAGTTTGTCGCCGAACAAATTTTGCTCGAGCGCCTCTGTCAGAAGTTCGACGTATCGGGTGCGGGCTCGATGAATTTGCGTCGCCAGAGATTTGAGCTGCGAATTCCAGGGCACGATCAATTCGCGCAATTCTTCCAGACGGATCTGTCCGTCTAACGCTTGTTCGAGCAGGCGTTTTTTTTGCTTGATGACCTTGCTGTAGTCGCTGATGGTTTGCGCGTAAGGCGGGTGCAGCGACGTTACTCCGCGATCAAGAAAGTTGCGCCGCGCGTCAGGACCACCGCGAACTACTTCCAACTCGTCAGCCGTAAACCACACGGCGTGCAACTGCGTGAGATAACGCGCCACGGGTTCTCGCTTTCCATTGATGAATGTCTGTCGTGTGTTTTGTTGAATGGCAATCCGCAGTTGCCGATCTATCGCGTCCCCACGATGCACGATCCCGGCGACGACGGCGGTCGCCTCGCCGAAACTCAGCGTTTCACGCAGATGATGAGTGCGAAAAGATTTGGCGTGGGCCAGGAGCTGAATAGACTCGAGCCAGTTCGTCTTTCCCTGTCCGTTATTGCCGTAGAGGATGTTAATTCCAGGTGAGCAATCGATCCGACCTTTGAGATTGCGGAAATTCTGAACTTCGATTGACTTAAGAAACACCTGCAGATTTTATCACACGCTGAACATTAACCGCGTCCATAAATGAAGCGAGCGTCGACGAAAGCGACGCTCGCTTGGAGAGAGTAATGTGTGAGATCACGAAGCTACAGTCTCATGGGCATGACGACGTATTTGTAGTCCGCGCCGTTATCTGAAACCGGCCTCAGTTGTGCCTGTGAATTTCCGTCCTTGAATTCGAAGGTCACCTTTTCCGAGCCGACGACATTAAGAAACTCCTGGAGATACTGCGCATTAAATCCGATGTCGGTGTCGTCGCCGTTGTAATCAGATTCCACGGTTTCGCGGGCCTCGCCCTCATCCGAATTCTGCGCACTGATCAGCAGTTGTTCCTTGCTCAAATGAAAACGAATCGCGTGAGATCGATCGTCAGCCATCAACGCGACGCGGCGAACGGCCTGGCTCAACGCCCCCGTGTCGAACGTCGCCGCCCGATCGTTATTTTTCGGCATGACCATTTCGTAGTTCGGGAACTGACCCGACAACATTCGCGAAATTAATAGTCGGGACCCGAGCTGAAAATAGACGTGGTTTTCATCGGCGCCGAAACCGATATCGCCGTCGAAATCGCTGGTTAACTTTGAAAGCTCGGCCAAGGTTTTTCTCGGAATCAACACATCGATTTCAGTGCTGGCATCGTTGGCGGACGCTTCCTTGATGGCCGCGAACGCCAGGCGATGACCGTCGGTCGTTACCATTTTCACGCCGTCGCCGTCCAGTTCAAATTTTGCTCCCGAGAGCGTGTAGCGGCCTTCCTCCTGAGTGATTGCGAAGATCGTCCGATCGATCAGAGATTTCAGCGATGAAGACGAGAGCTTCAGTGGTGTCGACTTAAATCCCGGCAGCTCGGGAAAGGTTTCTTTCGAGATGCCTGGCAGACGGAACTTGGATCGATCACACTCAACCGTTACCCAATCGTTCTCTTCTCGCTTAAAACTCACGGGCGCATCAGGCAGCAGTCTCGCGATATCAAATAGTTTTCGCGCCGGCACGCAGATGGCTCCCTGTGATTTGATCGAGTCAGCGTCAGCGTCACATCGGATAGTCACATCGAGATCGGTACCGCTGATTCGAATCGCATTCTCGCCGGCTGATTCGATGAGGATATTCGCCAACACGGGTATCGTGTTCTTGCGCTCGACCACACCCTGAACGAACGACAATTCTTTTTGCAGCGCACCACGCGCAATGACAAATTGCATCACCTACTCCTACTTAAAACAAATTTTGTAATCGCATGTATACCACAACTGAAGACTTTCACAGACTTTCCTGTACGAACATTATGATCAGAAATTATATAGTTACTTAGTAGCAAGTAGTATGTGCTGTGAAAGTGTGGAAACCGAGGAATACCGCTGCTGACCTGCGACTGAAGCTGTGAAGCGATGACCGGTTATCCACAATAACCAAACTCACGCGTTTCCTCTCGGTGTTAATCCACAACCATGCATTTCTTTTTCACAGGCGCGGCTGTGAAATCGTAGGATCAGATGCCGATGCTATCCGTAAGGCGCTTCACTACCGACTGCATTTCGCGATCACTTCCAAGTAACACACTAATTTTCTCTACAGAATGAATAACCGTGGTGTGGTGCTTCCCCCCAAACTGCCTGGCGATCTCCGGATAGCTCTTGGCCGTCAGCTTCTTGCAGAGATACATAGCAACCTGCCGCGGAACCAGGACATGGCGCATGTTGGACCGCGCCTTGAGATCGTCGATCGAAATCTTATAGTGATCGGCAACGATCCGTTGAATCATGGGAATAGTTATCGAATTGCCTTCGGGCACCGGGGCAACATTTCGCATCGCGTCTTGCGCCAGACTCTTGGTTAAAGGAACACCGCGGAGTGATGCGATAGCGGAAACCCGGATTAAAGCGCCTTCCAATTCGCGTATGTTGTGTTTGCTGTTCGACGCAAGAAACAAAGCGACGTCACCCGGCAATGTGATGTGCTGGAACTCAGCCTTTCGCCGCAGGATTGCAACCTTGGTCTCGAGATCGGGCGGCTCGAGGTCCGCGATCAGCCCCCATTCAAAACGAGAGTGAAGCCGTTCTTCGATTTCTGGAATTTCGCGCGGCGGACAATCAGACGTCAACACTATTTGCTTCTGCTGATCATACAGAGCGTTGAACGTG
>DATANL010000071.1:0-3623 GCA_036266295.1 Pyrinomonadaceae bacterium
ATGTTCGTCGCCGTGTTATCGCTCAATAACATCATCAACCGAACGCAGTCCTTCAGACTCAAGCGCAACCCATCTGACATCTCCGGCAAAATTCCTGAACCGCTGAAACGCGCCGCTTTCGTCAACACCAATTCATCGGTCCATTTTGCTTTGCCTTCGGCCACGCGAGCCCACGCTTCGATCATGATGGCGATTTTAATAGTGCTGGCGGTGCGCACGCGCTCGTCGCCGTTGTAAGAATAAGTTTCGCCGGTGTCGAGGTTCCTGGCGAAGAGATAAACCTTCCCTTTGAAGTTCGCGACTTCAGCGCGAATTTGCGTGTCGAGTGGATTTGGTTGAGGGTTCGGCTGCGAAGCTGTGGTAATTGCCGTGGCGGCGCTGACCGTCAGCAGCAGCACCAGTCGAGTCATCATTCTCATGCGGGGCGATATAACAGATTTGGAGTGCGGCGGCAACGACGCCGCGTTGGATCCTTCGCGAATAGCGAGCGTTGAGTTCGATCCAAAGCGCCGTCGGCGGTACGCTCTGCCGGCGCGCTCCAAATTAGTACCTAATCCTCACCCGGTAACTCAGCGTCGCCTCGCCGTCCTTCGCGACCGGCACATTGAACTGCGCCGCGAACGCTGCGGTCTTCTTCGCTTCGAAGGTCGACGTCACCATTTCCCAGTCGCCGCCGATCGGTTCATTCACCACGACCGTCGCCGGAGTGTCTTTGTGATTACGAATCTTAATTTCGTAAGCGTATTCGTACAGATGACCGGACGCCAGAACTTTGAAGTCAGTCTGTTTACGTTCCGCGACGATGTCGAATGCATCGCCGACCTTCACGCGCACGTCTTCATCCTTCGGCGTGTGCTCGATTTTGTCTTCGCCGATGAATTGCTGATTGCCCTTGTCGTCTTTCTTGTAGAGCCGAATGGTTCCGGCCGGCAAAGGCATGCCCAGCTTGTTCTGCTGTGAATTGCGAAACTGCATGTACACGCCGACCTTCTCTTTGATCGCCTGGCCCGGATTGTTGTAGCCGGTGTAGTAGTAGCGCTGGCCATTCAGCACAAATTCTTTTTTGACGTCAAAGCCGCCGGCTTCCAGCAAAGAGACTTGTTTCGTTTCGCTATTGCGAATCGTCGCCGGGCGTTGCAGCGTGTACAGGTGATACTCAAAGAAACCCTGCTCCTGGAATTGCGCTTCGGATTTCGTCATCGCGGCAGCTCTCAGCGCGTCGACCGGCCGCTGCTCGTATTCGGACACCCTATTGACATCGCCGGCGACTAATTGCAGCCGCGCATCTTCAAACGTGGCGCCGCTCGAATTCGTCAACGTCACCCAGCCCTGCAAATCACCTTTCGTGTCGTCCGCGTTGATGAGCAACACGTAGTCTGCGCGCCAGCTCAGGCCGCTGGTCAGGTAACTCGCCTCGATTGTCTGCGCGGCCGCGCTGCTGTTCTCGACATCCCAGACCAGCGTGGGAGTCGCGACTAAATTCTTCGGCAGATCAGGAAATCGCATCTCGGAAATATTCGTGGGATTGATCACAATCTGACCGTTGATGCGCCAGACCTGGCCGCCATTGTTCGACAGCAAAGTCGCCTGCACCGGCTCGAAACTTTCGGTGTTGTTCTGGTAACGGCGCAGAACGAGTGTGATTTCGCGGCCGACAAACTTGTCGAGGAGCTTCGCCGGATTGAGCAAATCGTATTGATAATTCTGTTCTAAAATCTGCAGAGACGAGGGCGCAGTCAACGACGCCAGATGGACCGTCTCGGGTCTGATCTGGGCAGTAACGTCAGCAAATCGCAGCGCGATTCTTCCGGATGGCAGAGTCAGCCGCCGCGTTTCGCGCACTAATCCAAGATTCGAATTGTAGACTGTGATATTGACCGACTGCCGATCGCGAGCAGTCGTGGTTTGTTCTGAAGTCTGCCCGAATGTGACCGTCGCCAAAGCGGCCATCACGATCGCCGGCAGAAATTTAGTTATGCGGAACATTTGATAACCTCCAAATCATTGCGCTATCTCAGCGCTTCATAACCAGAACGGTTTTCGCTCTTTCAACTTGCGTAACTGACTGCGACCCATCTGGTGTAAGCGAGAAACAAATGGTGTATAGCTTATAATCTCCGGGTCGAGAACAACGAAGTGCCAGATCCAGGATCATCACGAAGCAGGATCGTCGTCGATACGTCACGCCAAGGGCGGACGAATGTGCGCGGCGCAAATCGAACTCCGTCGCGCAACCCTGAGCCGTGGATAGCAATCAGCATAATTGTCGCCGCGGCGCTCGCCACCTTCCTGGCGCTTTTCATCACCAGCCGGCCTTTCGATCCCGAGACCGCGTCGTTCGCGCCTCAGCAAGCTATACCGGCGGGTCCAGTCTTTTCGCCGTCGCCGAAACAATCGCCTACGGTCTCGCCCACACCACAGGCCAAACCTTCCGCTCAGACATCGCCCGTAGCGAGCAGCGAAGCTACGCCGCCGGTCGACGATGCTTCAATTCAATCTCGTATTGAGTCGGCCCTCGGTGCGGATCCGGCTTTGGCAAAGCTCGATGTCAGCACGTTGGTTGAAAACGGCAAGGTGACGATCGTCGGTTCGGTTAGATCAGCCGAACTAAAGCAGCGCATTGAGAGGACCATTCGCTCGGTCAAAGGCGTCGCCGCCGTGGACAATCAATTGGTGATAAACGAAGCGACCCCGCAACAGACGTAACGGAAACCCGACCGCCAGGGAGGGTGCCTTCTTAACTGCCCAAGCGAGCACTGTCCCTCACGGTCGGTCTCTGAAGTGGCCGCTTCTGTCCAACCGCTGCTATCATAGCCGCATCGAAGTTTCCAACCTTAGTTTATTAAGATAATGAAGGATTTATTAATGAATCGAAAGAAATCTTGCGCGGTCGTTATTGTTTTACTGGTCGCGCTGGCCACCTTTTTTTGGCCGCAAAATAATCAAGCTCAAATAAATTCCGCCGCTGAAATCGTCCTGGTTCTGCCATTCGAAAACACTTCGGATCACCCCGAGTTTAATTGGATCGGCGAAAGCTTTGCCGACTCGCTCGCTTCGCTTTTAGACAAGCCCGGCCTGATCGTCGTCTCGAGCGACGAGCGCGCGGTCGCCTATCAGCGTCTGCGTCTGCCGCAAACCGTAATCCCGTCTCGCGCTACGGCGATCAAAATTGCCCGGGAACTGAAAGCCTCAATGATCGTTTTCGGCACTTACAAGATTTCGATGTCGCCCGCGCCGGCGACCGGTGATCAATCGAAACCAGCAGAAGCGCCGGTCGCCATGATTATGGGGCAAGCCAAAGTGATTCGCGTGAATGAAGGGCGGTTCGGCGGAGAGAATTTCGACGGCTCATGGGCGCCGCGCCAATACGATTTCGCCGACAGCGTCAAAGAGCTCCAGCGGATTCACGGCGAGCTTGCTTATCAAATTCTTTTTCAGCGCGACAAGGCGCTCTCGTTTTCGCGCAATAACCTGATTCAGGAAGCTACCAAGGTTCCGCCCCAGGCATTCGAGGCTTACATGAAAGGCTCGATGATCGCGCAGAGCGATTCGACGCGGGCGATCTATTTCAAGAACGCGCTGAAACTTTATGAGAAGGACAATGGCGGCGCCATCTATCCGGA
>DATANL010000072.1:0-1723 GCA_036266295.1 Pyrinomonadaceae bacterium
TCAGTACCATCCGCGTGAGCGGATGGATCAGCGAGACTCGATGAAGTCAACGAACCGCCGCGATTTATTTGCTCACGCAAATGGTACTGACCCGTTAATCGTACTGACCCGTTGATGGTACTGACTCGTTGATTGAAGTATTCTCCTTGCTCAAAAATGGAAGTCGTTCCCGTCACTCTGGAAAGCGAGCATGTCCGGCTCGAGCCATTAACCATGGCACACGAAGCAGCGCTGGCCGACGCCGCGGCTGATGGCGAACTGTGGAACACACAAGTCACGATCATCCCGCGGCCCGAAGGAATGAAGAACTACATTCAATTTGCGCTGGACGGATTGGCCCAGGGCAATCAACTGCCATTTGTCATCGCACGTAAGGCGCAGCCTGACAAGACCGGCGCCAACGACTCCGTTAATTCCGCGAACCGGATCGTAGGCAGCACGCGTTTCTACGAAATATTTCCCCAGGATCGCAAGTGCGCCATCGGCTACACGTGGCTGGCCCGGAGCGCGCAACGCACCTCGATCAATACCGAATGCAAGCTGCTGCTGTTGACTCATGCATTCGAAACCTGGAACTGCGTCCGCGTCGAATTGATCACAGACGTTCTCAACGAACAATCACGCGCGGCCATTCTGCGGCTGGGCGCCCGTCAGGAAGGCATTCTGCGTAAACATTTAATTCTGCCGAGCGGACGCGTGCGCGATTCAGTCTTCTTCAGCATCACCGACGACGAATGGCCGGAAGTGAAAGCGAGGCTCGCAGCTAAACTGGTTCAAGAAGAGGATCGATAATGCGGAGACAAATGTATTTTGTGCTGGCCGTCGTCGGCCTGGTTATTCCCTACTACTTTCTGATCTCTTTTTTGATGTCGCACGGTCTCGACGCGCGACTGTTTGTTAAGCAACTGATCGGCACGCCGATCTCGATCTTCTTCGCCGTCGATCTGATCCTCTCGGGTATCGTCTTTGCGATCTACTCCGGCCGCGAGGCGAGCCGTTATTCGATCAAACACGCATGGATCTGCCTGGTCGCTCTTTTTACCGTCGGGCTGTCGTGCGCTTTGCCTCTCTTTCTTTACCTGCGTGAGCCATATCTCTCAGAACGATGATCCTGATTTCGATTAGCCGCTATCTCGCGTTCGTGGTCGGATTTCTAACGCCGCTGGCGGAAACGATTCGCCGTTGGAGCACCTGGCGCGAAAACCCGCCGGCGTTATTCGACGATTACATCCTGGGCGGACTCCTGCTTTACGGCGCCTGGCGGGTCACCAAAGACGCGCGCAGCGGTCAAAGATATCTCGCCGCCGGCTGGGCCTTCATGTGCGGGATGGCGTACTACAGTTTCTTCGAACCACTACACCGGTATCGAATGGAAATCGCCGATCCCGCGCCCATCTCGTCAGGCTGGGTGGCCGCCATCAAAGGCGTCGGCTTCGCGATCGGAATCATTGCTTTGATATTCAGCTTATGGCGACTGCCAAATCGCCAGGGCAATGCATAAGCCCGAGGTCCGGCGCGACATGATCGTCAAAATCTCCGGTTAGCTGCGCACAATTCTCGTATAATCCCGGCCATGAAAATCACGACTGCGTTTCTGCTGCTGGTTACTCTCTGGATTACTGCCCTCGCCCAAGCGCCCCAAAACGATCGTCAACAATTTATCCGCGTCGAAGGCGCAGTAGCGCTGACTCATGTGCGCGTCATCGACGGCACGGGCGCCGCG
>DATANL010000073.1:0-2107 GCA_036266295.1 Pyrinomonadaceae bacterium
GCGCATCGGATTCAATCAAAACGATCTCGCGCCTTACGCAAAGCCCGGCCACTGGAACGATCCGGACATGCTCGAGATTGGCAACGGCGCGATGACGAACGATGAATACAAAACGCACATGAGCCTGTGGGCTATCCTCGCCGCGCCGCTGCTTGCCGGAAACGACCTGCGCAGCATGAGTCCCGAGATTCTGGCCATCCTTACAAACAAAGACGTCATCGCCGTCAATCAGGACAAACTCGGAAAGCAAGGTCAGCGCGTTTGGCAGACAGGCGAGCAGGAAATCTGGACTCGTCAATTGAAGGGCGGCGCGATTGCCGTCGCCGTCTTCAATCGCGCAAAGGACGAAGCGAAGATCAACGTCAAAGCGTCTGACTTAAAGCTCACCGGCCACTGGAAGGCGCGCGATCTCTGGACACACCAGGAGATCACCTGGCCTGCCGATGGTAACTATTCCGTTACGGCGCCGAGTCATGGAGTCGTGATGTTGAGGTTAAGTCGCTGAGGCAAGCACTCGATCCTGACGCTCCGGACATTGTGATAAAATTCCACCATGAGCAAGACTGAAATCCTCGAACAACTTCCAAAACTCACGCCCGATGAACGTCACGAAATCCGCTTGAGGCTTGCGGAACTCGACGCAGATCAGTGGCTTGATGACGATGATCCTCTGACTGATGAACAAAAGGCGACGCTCGATGCCCGGCTGGCGGAGATGGAAGAACATCCAGAGAGCGCGATTCCCTGGGAAGAGGTTAGGGCCCAGCTCGAAGCGAGACTCCCGAAGTGATCTATCGGCTTGAAATCCGGCCCGAGGTTTTCGCTGACATTGAAAAGCCAGAACGTTGGTACGATGAACGCGAACCAAACCTGGGCGCTGAGTTCGTGCGTGAAACTATTGCGGCTATAGGGACGCTGTCAAACAATCCTCTGGGCTACCGCGTTCGTCATAAGCGGCGGAATGTTCGGTGGAAGCTAATGAGCAAATTCCCCTACCGTGTCGTGTTCAGGGTACAAGACGATCGAATCACTATCATCGGTGTCATTCACAGCGCCCGTCACGATCGACAATGGCGGTTGCGTTAACGTTTCCGCGGCCAATCAAAATAGAAATTGGCAGTGATGCCGGCGACGTTAAGCGGGTTACTACTACATGTGGTGCAGTTCTGATGAAGAAAATACGTGTTCAGCATGAAGCTCTTTTTGTATGGCCATTGCACGCCGAACGCATATTGGTTTTCGTTCCATGAATGATGATTGCGGTCCCAGAACAACTCGCCCGCGGCATAAGGCATCAGGCGGGCCTTCCAAAATTTGATTGGCCGATCAATTGTCAGCCGATTGCGAAAGCGAAAATTGTAAGTCCCGTCATTCCAGCGAAACTCGACGCGGTTGCGGTCCTGGGCGAGGAAGCCCAGTCCAAAAACATATTTCGGTGTGGCTTGCAGCAAAAGGCGGTGCTCACTTTTGAGATCTCCGTTCCGGTGAGTCTCAATCAGCTCATAACCCGCCCCGAGGATCAGGTTGTATTCGTTTTCCTTGTCGACGTCGCCACGCAGGTGCTGGCCCACACGCTTCATGCGATAGCTGAAAACGGCGCCGATCTTCTCCTGGTTGTACCCGCCTTCTTCGCCGTTGTGTTTTTCGGCGAGGGCAGTGATGCGAGTCTTCTCACTCAGTTCGAACGACGCATGCAAAGCACCCCACGCCTGGGTCGACGGCCCGGTGTTGCCCGACTGCGCCGCACACGGCAGACCGATGAACAGGGTGATAGCCAAAGTCCTCGCGGCTCGAACCAGACTTTGCCTACACGCGACATCCATAACGCTCTATCTAACGGCGGTGCCCTTTTTCAAATTTGGCTAACGCTTCGACGAAGCCAAACCCGCAAGGCACCAAACGGCCATCGCGAAGTGCAGCGCAACTGCCGGCCAGAGACCGATTCCTGATAAACGCAAACCAATTCCTGCATAGGCCAACACCGCGACGGCGCCGGCGTTGTAGAGCAGAAGGCCCGAGACAATCCCGGTCGCGGCGGTGTTGTAATCTTCATTGCGTGCCAGCCAGCTCGCGAGCGCCAACGCGAGCAGAGCCGCTCCGGCCACGC
>DATANL010000074.1:0-5066 GCA_036266295.1 Pyrinomonadaceae bacterium
AAAAAGGCCTGGCCCAACCGGCCACTGTCAATGCCGAGGCCTACGAAGAATATCTGCGCGGACGCGATCGATTTGCGCGCTTCATCTTTCGCACCGTGTCGGCCGAAGATTGCGCTGCCGCCATTGCTCATTTCGCCCGGGCGATCGAACTCGATCCCGAATTTGGATTGGCTTACGACGGGCTCGGCGCGGCACATGTCAATCGGGCGTTCAAGGGATTGGGCGGCGTGGAAGATTTTGAGCAGGCCGAGTCGGCTTTTCATCGCGCGCTGGAAATCGATCCAAACATCATCGAGGCCCGGATGTTGTCCGTGTTTGTGTTGCTGTGGCGCGGCCAGAAACAAAAAGCGCGCGAGGAAGTGGCGCGCGCGCGCCGTGAGATGCCGAACGAGGCGGTGGTCCATTTTGTAAAGGCGGCGTTGCATCGTCTCGATGGCGAATACGATCGCGCGTTGCGCAGTTACGATCGTCTGGTCCATCTCGATCCGGCTTCGTTTGTGGTCGTCAGTTACAACCGGGCGCTCATCTTTCTTTATCAAGCGAAGTACGCAGAGGCGATGCGCGAGGTCGATCGCGCCGCTTCAGTCGAACCGAGCAATCCACTGTTGCGCAGCATCCGCGCGCTGTTGTTGTTCTATGGCGGCGACTTTGAACAGGCAGTGTCGTTATTGCAGGAAGTGCTGGCGCAGCACCCGAATCTGCACGGCGTGCGGCCGCTGCTGGCGATGTGTTTGACCGCTCAGGGCGAGCCGGCGGCGGCGCTGGCTGAACTGAACGACGACGTGCGACGCACGGCTTCGGTCGATCCCGACATCGCTTACGGCGTTGCTTCGGTCTATGCACAGCAAGGTTTATTGGACGACGCGTTCGATTGGCTGCGTCGCTCGATTGCGCTCGGCAACAGCAACAAATTTTGGTTTGAGCATGACCCGAATTTGCAGAGGTTGCGCGAGGACGGGCGATTTGCAGAGATGATTGAATCGATGTAGGCGGGTCAGTACCATCCGCGTTAGCGGATGGGATAATGCGCGCCATGTGGAATGACACCGAAGTTCCACTCGGATATCTATTCACGTTCCGCTGCTACGGGACGTGGTTGCATGGCGACGCTCGAGGTTCGATCGATCGTTTCCACAACAAATACAAATCTCCATTTTTCCCATGCAGCGACAGAAGGCGTGATTTGAGCCAACTCCAGCTTAGGTCGAAACCGGTTAAGCTCGACGACGCACAGCGAGCGTGTGTAGATTCCGCAATTCGTGAGGTCTGTAAGCACCGTGGCTGGTTTTTGTATGCACTTAATGTCCGGACTAATCATGTGCACATTGTCGTCGACATTAGTAAATTGAAACCGGGATACGCGCTAAATGCTTTTAAGAGTTATGCCACTCGGCTGCTGCGCAGAGGCGGCCATTGGAATTATCAGCATTCTCCCTGGGCTGATCGTGGGAGCAAAATCCATTTGTGGAATGAGCGAAGTATCCAGCGTGCTGTAGATTATGTTATTGACGGGCAAGGCGGTGACTTGCCAACCTTTGATTAATTCTAAGATTGTTCTTGATCCCATCCGCTGACGCGGATGGTACTGACCTTATGACTCAACGCGCGGCCCTTACGGCGATCAAATCTTTTCTTCCGGAAAACAAATTAACCAACGAACAGCTGGCGGAGCAGTTTGGCGATTGGCATGCGAGCCAGATTCTCTCGAAGACGGGCGTCGCGGTGCGCGGGGTCGCGGGACCGGATGAATGCGCCTCGGATCTCGGAGTAAAGGCAGCGCAGCGTCTGTTTGAGAGTAGGGTCTGCGCGCCCGAGGAAATCGATTTCCTGATCTTCTGCACTCAGAGTCCCGATTATTTCACGCCGACGACGGCTTGCGTGATGCAAAACGCGCTCGGTTTGCCGACGAGTTGTGGCGCGGTCGATATCAATCAGGGTTGTTCGGGATACATCTATGGTCTCGCGCTGGCGAAGAGTCTGGTTGAAGCCGGCACGGCGCGCACGGTGCTGCTCGTCACCGCGGACACGTACATGAAATTCATAAATCGTCGCGACCGTTCGTTGCTGACGTTGTTCGGCGACGGCGCGGCGGCGACGCTCCTTCGCGCGGTCGAGAGCGAACGCGAATTAGTTGGTCCATTCGTGTTGGGCTCTGACGGTCGCGGCGCGAACCAGATCATCGTGAAAGCGGGCGGCTTGCGACGTCGCACTTCGGCCGAGACGTCGGTCGAACGAGAGGACAGCGCCGGCAACTGGCGCTCGGACGAAAATCTTTTTATGGACGGGGCGGACGTATTCAGCTTTGCCTTGCGCACGGTGCCGCCGACGCTGCAGCAATTGCTGGAAAAGTCCGGGATGAAACTCGACGAGATCGATTTCATCGTGCCGCACCAGGCGAATAAATTTGTGTTGGAGCGCCTGCGCGCCAAGCTGAAGTTTCCCGCCGAGAAGTTTTGGATCGATATGGAAGACTCGGGCAACACGGTCTCTTCGACGATTCCGATTGCGCTCGAGAAAGCGCTGGGCCAGGGGAGGGTGAAGTCGGGTGATCGCGTGGCGCTGGTCGGGTTTGGCGTTGGCTATTCGTGGGGCGCGACGTTGGTTGAGATTAGGTGAACGATGGAGTCAGTACCATCCCCGTCAGGGGATGGATCAAGGATGCGCCTGACCGGTAAGTCCATGAACTCCGATTAATCGAAGCATGTGGCTTAACCCATCCGCTCACGCGGACGGTACTGACTCCGTTCTTGGCGCGCGAGTACCCGCAAACATGCAGCTATCTAAACTAGCTAAGTCAGTTCTTCCAAGGCGCGCCGTCGATTCTCTGCGGCATGTGATGTGGGAGCGTGAACGGCGTCGGGTCGCGTCGCTCCCGCCGCTGTCGGAAACCGATTTCAAAGAGATCCTGACCAATCATCTGCGTTTGGCTTTCGGCGATCTGGTCTATGTGCACAGCGGCATGGATGGCCTGAATTTAGCTTTTCCGTTTTATCGCATTCTTTTTTTGATTCAGGAGATCATTGGAGCCGGCGGCACGGTCGTCTTTCCAACCTATCCTAACCACCGCATCTCGTCTTACGAGTGGCTGAAGCAGGGAAATGTTTTCGACATTCGTCGCACGCCTTCGTACACCGGAATCCTCACAGAGTTTGCGCGGCGGCAACGCAAAGCGATTCGCAGCTTGCATCCGACGAAATCCGTCTGTGCCATTGGACCGGCGGCCAGGGAGTTGACCGCGACGCATCAGTTGTCGCCTTACCCTTACGACACGAACAGCCCGTATTACAAGCTGATCGCCGGCGGCGGGAAAATTGTCGGGCTCGGCGCGACGACGAATTACGTTTCATTCGGGTACTGTGTCGATGATGCGTTCAAGGACGAGTTTCCGGTGCGCGTCTACACGGACGAGTTATTCGAAGTGCCCTGCATCGACTATGACGGCGAGCAGGTGGTGGTGAAGACGTTCGCGCATGATATGAGCACGACTGTTCATCCCGACATGCCCGAGTGGATGCGCGCCTATGTCTCGGAAGATGCTTGTCGTGATTTGATCGTGAGAGGCATGAAGTTCTTTCGCGCAGATGCGCCGAAGCTTTTTGCCGAAATGATGGATTTGGCGCGGCGCGACATCATTGCCTATCCACGGTCGGTAAGGAAGTAGGGTAGCGGCTTCGCCGCCGCACAGTGCGGTAAGCCTCTGGCTTACCGGAGAATTACAATAAACGATCGAGGCTACGCCTCGACTGTTTGGTTTGAACTAAAGTGGAGGCGCAGCCTCCAAAGGTTTTGAGGTAGTCAACGGTAAGCCAGAGGCTTACCGCACTCTGCTGCGGCGAAGCCGCTAATGGACTTACGCGGGCGGTACTGACTTCACTTCGAAGTCGCCCGACTTAACTCTTTCTGCAATCTGGCTGAGCGTGATGAATTCAATGTCCTTAGCTTCTGCAACCTCGCCGACAAATCTCTCGATGGCATCCCAGTCGCGCATGTCTTTGGGATGATTTGTCAGCACTACCGGCATCTTCGACAGTCCTGAATCGCGCGCCCGCTCACGAATTGACGCCAACATCTCGCGCATCAACGGATAGTTCAATCGACTTAGATCTGAAACGAAATGCTTGCGCTTGATTACCGGCGCAATCAGCTTTTCGTAGACGCGCGCCACGCCCGACGTTTGCGTGTCGAGTTGCGCCCGCGGTTTTTGCGCAGTCGATGCGTTGCCTTTCGCGACCAACCGCCCGGTCATCAGCGCGAGATTCTGTTTGGTCACTTCGCGGCGCGATCCATAGAAATGGTTCAACGGCACGCAGACAATAGATTCATGTTTGCTTGAAACGAGTCTCGCGTCGTCCATCCGCGGATAGTACGGCAGAAAAGTCTCTTCGCATTCTCGATAGTCGAGTTGCAGCGTCTCGTTATCGAGATAAAATCCCGCGGCCATGCTGACGTCGATCTCAATTCCGAGTGCGGCCAAAGTCGAAAGCAGATGCGGCGACGGCGCGAGGGCCAACGCGCTGGCGCGAAAGGCGACGCAGCGGTACTTGGGATCGAGGGTCGACAACAGTTTTTCGAGGTACCGTTTCGATTCTGCGATCATTCGAGCGGGGCGATCGCGATCGTATTTGAGCAACGACCACGGACCTTTCAGTTCCCATTTGCCGTTTTCATAGCGTGCGTCCGACCACTGCGAGTGCAGGTGCAGTTGAATGTCGTGACCGGCGGCGTAGGCTGCGCGCGCGTGTTCATCCCAACAGTCGGCGTCGCGGCGCAGGTCCTCGTGTTTCTCCTGGAGACTTCTGAAACTGACTTGCTGCATCACGTCGGGCAGAAACGTTGTGCGCGCGCCGAACTTTTTGTAGATGGCCAGTAGCCGGCGCATCGGCGCGAATTGAATTGCTTCGATGTCGCCGGAGCCGTCGCCGCGAAGTTCCCAGTCGTGAGTAAGCGCGAGATGGATCATTGAATCAGAACGGCCTGCGGTAGCGGGCCGTTGATCTCTGAAGGTGTAGGTCATTAGCGGTTAACCGCCCGCTACCGCAGGCGGTACTGACTTGCGTATTGTACTA
>DATANL010000075.1:0-3682 GCA_036266295.1 Pyrinomonadaceae bacterium
TCCCTTGACGAGGGTCGCTTCAATCTGCAAAACCTCGCCGCCAACTTCCGTCCAGGCCAGACCGGTCGCCAGGCCAATTTCGCTTTCGGCGGCAATGCCTTGCTGCCGGAACTTGATCGGTCCGAGCATTTGCTGCACACGCTCGGCATCAATGACGTCCTTGAATCCGGCTTCGACATTTTCGCCGACGAACTTGCGCGCCACCTTGCGACAGCACGATCCAATTTCGCGTTCCAGATTGCGCACGCCTGACTCGCGCGTGTAATGACGAATGATTTCGAGAATGCCTTCGTCGGTGAACTCGAAATGTTCGGCGCGCAAGCCGTTTGCTTCCGACTGTTTAGGAACCAGGTGGCGCTTGGCGATTTCGAGTTTTTCGCGTTCCGTATAGCCCGACAAACGCAGCACCTCGAGACGATCCTGCAACGGCGGTGGGATCGTGTGCATCACGTTCGCCGTGGCGATGAAGAAAACTTTTGAAAGGTCGTACTCGACGTCCAGATAGTGATCCTGGAACATGTGGTTCTGTTCCGGGTCGAGGACTTCGAGCAGGGCGGCGCTCGGGTCGCCGCGAAAATCCGTTCCCAACTTGTCGACTTCATCGAGCAAAAGCACCGGATTGACCGTGCCGGCCTTCTTCATCATCTGGATGATCTGGCCGGGCAGCGCGCCGATGTAGGTCCGGCGATGACCGCGAATCTCCGCTTCGTCGCGGACGCCGCCGAGCGACAACCGTACGAATTTTCTGCCGGTCGCGCGCGCGATCGATTTACCCAGGCTGGTTTTCCCAACTCCCGGAGGTCCGACGAAACAGAGAATGGATCCCTTCGGATTCTTTACCAACTGACGAACGGCCAGATATTCGAGGATGCGGTCCTTAATCTTGTCGAGTCCAAAGTGGTCTTCGTTGAGGACCTCTTCGGCTTTCGCCAGATCCTTAATCTCTTTCGATTTCGTTTTCCACGGCACATTGACGAGCCAATCGATGTAGGTGCGCGAGACCGTGCCTTCGGCGGACATCGGCGGCATCGCTTCCAGCCGGTGCAATTCCTGAAGCGCCTTCTCTTTGGCTTCTTCGGTCATGCCGGCTTCTTCGATCTTTTTCTTCAACTCGTCGAGCTCGGCGCGCTCATCCTTGCGACCCAGTTCTTTGTGAATCGCCTTGATTTGCTCGTTGAGGTAGTACTCTTTCTGCGCCTTCTCCATCTGGCGCTTCACTCGCGTCTGAATGGTGCGATCGAGCTGACGCTTCTCGAGTTCGATTTCCAAAATCTCGATCAGACGAGCGAGACGCGCCTGCGCCGAAAACAGTTCGAGCAATCCCTGTTTGTCTTCAACCGAAATCCGCAGTTGCGACGCCAGCGCGTCGGCCATGTGCGAAGGATCGGCATTACGCATTGCGGTCTGCAACGCATCCGGTTGGACGTCCGGCGCCAGCCGCAGGTGTTGTTCGATCAACTGGGCAATCTTTTGCACCAGCGCATCAGTCCGCACGCCCTCTTCACTGACCACCGGTGCGCGACGCACGGTGGCGGTGAAAGCGCCCGCGTTGTTGTCGACGCGAATCGTCGTGGCGCGCTCCCGCCCTTCGACCACGACTTTGATTTGACCGTTCTCCTGTCGCTGCGATTGCAGAATCCGCGCGATGGTTCCCACGCCATAGATCTGCTCCGGAGTCGGTTCGTCAACCGTCGCATCATGCTGGGTCGAAAGAAAGATCGTCCGATCTGAGGCGAGCGCCATCTCGAGCGCGCGCACTGAGCCGGGCCGACCGATCTTGAAAGCAACTTTAGTGAAGGGAAAAATCACGACATCGCGAATCGGCACCATCGGGTAGCGGGCAATGTCGGCAGGGGTTCGGTCTGAATATTCTTCCATGGATTCCTTATTGCGGGGTGTGAACGCTGAAGCTGACTCCTGAGTCCGCCGGGACAATTCAAATATACAACGAATGAGGGCTTGCTCGAAGATTATTCAGCCGTCAATTCGGTCTCGCTGCGGGGCAATTCGCTACGGTGCGGCTCTTTGGCGAAACTACGCGATTGTAAACCATTTAGACCGCGGGACGCTACTAAGCTTTTCCGCGCGGTTTTCTGCGAAATCCTACTTCAAATGCGACTTGAGATTGAGGTTTTTTACCAGCCGGTGAAGATAGTTGGGATGCAGGCCGAGTAGTTTGGCCGCTTCGGTAAAGCTGCCGTCAGATTTCTTCATGGCCTCGATAATAATTTCCTTCTTCGTGGTCGTTACGTGATCGTGATAGCCCGTCGGTGGTGACGGTGAGTGCGGCGCGGCGGCTTCAAGCAGCGGTTCAGGCAAATCTTCACTGAGAATGTGCTCAGTGCTGCCCATTACGACTGCGCGTTCGACGGCGTTTTCCAGTTCGCGCACGTTGCCGGGCCAATCGTAAGTTTGCAGCAGCTTTTGCGCTGCCGGAGAAATCCCGACAACCCGGCGATTACACTTGTCGGCATACTTCGCCGCAAAGTAGTTGGCCAACATGGGAATGTCTTCGACGCGATTGCGCAAGGCGGGCATTTTCAATTCGACCACGTTCAGCCGGAAAAACAAATCGTGGCGGAAACTTCCGTTGGCGATGGCGGCGTTAAGGTCCTGGTTAGTCGCGGCGATCACGCGAATGTCGACCTTGATTGGCTTGTTGCCGCCGACGCGTTCAAATTCGCGCTCCTGTAGGACCCGCAGCAGTTTCGTCTGTAACCCGGGCGAGAGCTCGCCGATTTCATCAAGAAAAACTGTGCCGCCGTCGGCAAACTCCAGGCGGCCTTTGCGCTGATTGAGCGCGCCCGTGAAGGCGCCCTTCTCGTGGCCGAACAGTTCGCTCTCCAGCAGGTTCTCAGGGATGGCAGCACAATTGATGGCAAGGAAGGGTTTTTCGCTGCGCTGGCTGTGTCCGTAGATGGCGCGCGCGATCAGTTCCTTGCCCGTGCCACTTTCTCCGGTGATGAGAGCAGTGGCGTTGCTCACCGCCAGCTGGCCAATGAGCTTGAAGACATCCTGCATGCCTTCGGTCCGGCCCACGATGCCGATGTCGTAATCCTCCGACTCCAGCAATGGCTGGTAGCTGACCACCTTCTTCATCGCGCGTGAGGCTTCGAGCGCGGTCGCGACCAGTGCCTTGAGCTTCGGCACGTCGAACGGCTTGAGCACGTAGTCGTAGGCGCCCAGTTTCATGGCCTCGATGGCCGTCTGAGTCGTGCCGTAGGCCGTCATGATGATCACGGGCAGCTTGGCATCCGTCTGGCGGAGGCGGCGGAGCGTTTCCAATCCGCTCAAGCCGCCCATGCGCACATCCATCATTACAAGGTCGGGGTTGAGCTTTGGGATGAGCCTCAGGCCTTCCTCCCCGCTGGAAGCGGTGGTGATTTCCATTTGTGGGGAGTCGAAAATACGGCGGAACGAGTATTGCACGTCCGCCTCGTCGTCGATGAGCAGCAGTTTATCCATGTTGGTGGGGCGAACCGGGTTCAGTCCGCCGCGCGGCGGCAGAATAATGGCGGCCTTCGCGGAAGAGACAGCGAAAAGAATTCATAACGCCAGATTCGCAATCCGGCCGTGACCTGGCGCCTTGTGAACGGGGCGCGACTCAGCGGGCTGCCGGGATGGTGAACTTCCGCGCGAAGCATTTGCCGCCTTCGGTGTAGGCGAGCCAGGCGGAATGGCG
>DATANL010000076.1:0-8620 GCA_036266295.1 Pyrinomonadaceae bacterium
TCTAAAATCTAAAATCTAAAATCTAAAATCTAAAATCTAAAATCTAAAATCTTGGAATCTTGGAATCTTGGAATCTGAAACCTGAATCTGGAATCTGGAATCTGGAATCTGGAATCTGGAATCTGGAATCTGGAATTCGGAATTGTGGAATCTGAAACCTGAAGCTCAACTCAAAACTCAAAACTCAAAACTCAAAACTAATACTCCTTCCTACTCGATCTGAAAACTTAATTTCCTGGTCGCACTCGATTTCGCCAATTTGTCGATCACGGTGACTTGCAGGACGTACGCTCCGGGTTTCAATCCGTCCAACAGCACATCAGCGGCGTAAGGGACACGCTGCATATCGGGGATGCCCTCGGTCTGGATTTTGTGCAGCGGGTTGGTGATCACCGGCTCGTCGTCACGAAAGATTTGTGTTTGGACCGCGATATCCGGGTAAGCATTATTCTTCGTGCTCGCCGGAATCGTTTCGCCCTGAGGGTTGGGCATCGGATTGGCAGTGCCCACGCTGGCGTTGTAAATGAATGTAAGAAAACGCAGCGTAGATGAGCTGGCAAAGGTGTGATCCACGTTGACCACGACACGTTTGATGGCTTCGGGCGGCTGCGGGTCATTCGGTACTGCCGACGACGCGTCCGCCGGCGGCCGGGGCTCCTCAGGTTTCTTCTCCCCCACAATCAAGCTGCTCATCGCCAGCTCTTTGTTGGCGACGTTGGGCACTTCGATCCACTCATAGGCGCTGCCCCGGGTGCCGGTTTTCACATCGATGGCGGCGACGCGAACTTGATAGAGCCCGGGCCGGAGGATCGAAAAGTGATTGTAGAAAATGTTGTCGGGAGGTTTGTTGTTTGTGTTCGTGGCCGCGCCTTTAATCGTGAAACGTTTATTGAAACTGCTGACGGACTTGCCTTGATCGTTGAGGACCAGGCCCGCAACGTCAACCGCGCCCACCATGCCTTCCGGTTGCTTGTCGAGTGTCAACTGGCTGGTGCCAACCTTAATGGTCGTCGTCAGAGTGCCGCCATATTGCGCCGTGTCGAGAAAATTCAACGCGATGGCCACCGGCATTGCTCGCGTCGGATATTGCGCGGTGAGAACGGAATTGATTTCGTCACTGGGACTCTTGCGAACCGTTGGCGTCTCGCTCTCTTTGGCTTTGGTCCTGGCCATCTCTTCGGGTGGTTCGCCAAAGCCCCGACGAAATCGCACGACCAAATCGGGACGGCCGACCACGCTGACTTCGATGCGGCGAAACTTTGGATTGCTCTGTTCTTCATTCTCCGGCCGCCAGGCCAAAAGGTAATAGGTCGAGCTTTCCTTCAGCGCGGTGGCAATCGCAGTCGACATCGAGTTCGTGTTAAAGAAGGCGCGGCCACCGGTGTCGCTGGCCAGCGCATTCATGCCGTCCTGTGTAGCAGGCACCTCGCCCATGTTCGCGCGCGTGAGTACGCCCGTCACATCAGCCATCTGCGGCCGCGAAGCGTTCGGCAGGCCGGCGCCGAGTCCTCTGGCGTCCAGCGAATAAATGACTACGCCCGAACGCGCCGCGGCGTTGGTAATCTGTTGCAGGCGCGTCATGTTCTCGGTGCGACGCTTGTCGATCAAAAAACCGTCAGAGACAAAGAAGACGATCTTGCGTCCGGGCAACGCCGCGGCCAGTTTCACAAAGCCTCTGAGCGTGCTGAATGATCGGGTCACCTGGGACGCGCCGTCTTCAATCAATTGCGAGGCGCGGTTTTTGATTATCTGAGCCGCCTGCTCGCGCGGCATGGGCCCTTCATTCTCAATCAGCTTGTCGATGAAAAAATCCAGTAAGTCCGTGTCGTGCTGCTCGATCACCGTCGCCTGGTATTCAGTCATGGGAGGGTATTCGGCCGTCTGCAATGTCATTTCAAAAGATCGCAAACGATCTGCGGCCGCGGTCAGGACACTTTTGTTGTCAGTGATCTGTTGCAGAAATCCGAGAGTCCCGGAGGTCGAGGCGATCTGCGCGCGGTCGTTTTGTTTCATCTCAGAGTCGATGAAATGCTTGAGCATGCGGCGCGTGTAGGTGGCGCTGCCGACTGACAGATGCAGATCATCGATGAAGAACAGCACCGTGCGACCGCGGTCCATCGGCACCGGCACAGCGCCCGATGCATTCGTTCCCCGGGCAGCGGCGAGTTGCGCTTCTTCGCTGCGACTGCCCGCGGCAACTCGATCGAAGAACAAAACTTCGCGGGGCTTACCCTCGACTTTGAAAGCGAACTGATCTCGCTTGAGGCCATCGACAAAATTGCCCTGCTTGTCGAACACCATGAAGTCCGTCTGCACCAGCTCGGTATTGACACGCACCACCTCGTCCGGCTTCTGTTGCGCGAAGGCCGTCGCGGCAGGCACACTGATGATGGCCCAGAGAATGATGACGCGTCGGATGAGCGGAGCTGTTCTCATAGCTTCTGTAGCGCAAGCTGTTAACTTGCGATCGTTCGCAAATCGACAATTTGCGCTATAACCGCGGGACGTCTGGGGACGGAAGTTCGGTCGGGATGATATCATGAGCGGCTCTTAAATCGCTCGCCGAATTTTGCTGAAATTGACATGGATGAACTGAAAAAAATGATTCGCGAAGTGCCGGATTTTCCGAAGGCCGGCATTAACTTTTACGATATTACGACGCTGCTCAAACAGCCCGACGGTTTGCGCAAAACTGTCGATGCCCTCGCGGCCCAGTATGAAGGTGCGGCCATCGACGCGGTGATTGGCATCGAAGCGCGCGGGTTTATTTTTGCGCCCGCCCTCGCCTACCATCTCAACGCCGGATTCGTCCCGGTGCGCAAGCCGAAGAAGCTGCCGGCAGAGCGAGCTTCGATTTCCTACGATCTTGAATACGGGCAGGACACGCTCGAGATTCATCGCGACGCAGTGCAGCCCGGGCAACGCGTCATAATCGCCGACGATTTGCTGGCTACCGGCGGCACCGCGAAGGCGGTATGCAACCTGGTTGAAGGTCTGGGCGGTGCGGTCGAAGGGCTCGTGTTCGTTGTCGAGTTGGAATTCCTGCCGGGCCGTCAGAAACTGAAAGGCTACGACGTTAAGTCATTGATAAAGTATCAGTCGTGAGAAAGAAAAAGGGCAGGCGGCAAAAGAAAGTGGTCAGTGGTCAGTGGCCGGTGACCAGTCCGTAGTCTTGCTCGTCTGCCCACTGCCCACTGCCCACTGCCCACTGCCCACTGACCACCGACCGCTAATAAAACTATGCAACCTGAAAAATCCGTCGAACGAAAAACTTACGAACGTTTTAATCCGCCGAAGCGAATCCTGCTGGGGCCGGGGCCAAGCCCGGTTGATGATCGAGTCTTGAGCGCGATGGCCGCGCCACTGCTCGGCCACCTCGATCCGCTGTTCCTGCAATGCATGGACGATGTGCAGTCGCTTTTGCGGTACGTCTTCGAGACTGAGAACCGCGTGACGATTCCGATCTCGGCGACCGGCAGCGCGGGCATGGAAGCCGCGCTGGTAAATGTGATCGAACCCGGGGACGAAGTCGTCGTCTGCATCAACGGCGTTTTTGGTGAACGCATGCGTGACATCGTCGAGCGCGCCGGCGCGAAACCGATCACTGTCAGCGCGACCTGGGGCGAAGCGCTCGATGTAAACAAAATTGAAGACGCATTGAAATCGTCTCAGCCGCGCGCACTGGCATTGGTCCATGCGGAGACTTCGACGGGCGTGCTTCAGGATTTGTCCGGATTGGCAGAGCTGGCCCACGCGCGCGGTGCTTTGTTCATTGTGGATGCGGTCACGTCGCTGGGAGGACATCCCGTCGGCATCGATCGCAACGGCATCGACATCTGTTACTCAGGAACGCAGAAATGTCTGGCCGCGCCTCCGGGACTGGCGCCCGTAACTTTCAACGAGCGCTCGCTCGATCGGATCCGCACCCGAAAAACGAAAGTGCAAAGCTGGTACCTGGACATCAGCATGGTCGAAAAGTATTGGGGAGACGATCGCACGTATCATCACACCGCTCCGATTTCGATGAACTACGCGCTGCGCGAAGCGTTGCGTCTGATCTATGAAGAAGGCCTGGAAGCGCGTTGGCAACGTCATGAACGAAATCATCGCGCGTTGGTCGCCGGCGTCGAGGCGATGGGCCTGAGCATGGCGGTAGCGTCTGAAAATCGTCTGTGGAGTTTGAATGCCGTCAGTGTTCCCGAAGGCGTCGACGACGCGCGCGTGCGTGCCCGTCTGCTCGAAGAGAACATCGAGATTGGCGGCGGCCTCGGACCGATGAAAGGAAAGATCTGGCGCGTCGGCCTGATGGGATCAGGCAGCACGCGTGAGAACGTTGAGCTCGTGCTCGATGCTTTGCACCGCGCGCTGAATAAGGAAGGTTGGCAATGTTCTACAGGCGTTGAAGCTGCGCAAGCTATTTATCAAGAGAACTAGTCTTCGATCTGGGTATTCGAGAGAAGATTCAATTTGCAAAAGTCTTTCCATTGACAGGTAGTGGTTACTTTGATAAACAAAGCGGCATGCCACTCACAGACGAGGAAGTGAAGGCCCTGCGATTGCTGTTCAAGGAAGAGCAGCAACCTTTTCGAACCGAGATGAATAAACGCTTCGATGAGATGGCGACGCAAATTGACGGTCTGTACCAGCGTGATGAGAAAAGAGAGCAGGAATACTTATCTATCCGCGAGCAGATCAAACGTATCGAGTCCAGGATGGCTTAAGTAAGGTTCGGCTCAGCGTCAGGTTCCATCTTAATAAGGACATCCTCGGTTTGTTCCCTCACCAATCTCGCCACGCGAGGTTTCAGCCAGAGCACGGCAAGACCCGCGGCGATCACGTTGCACAAAACGGCACACCAGAACACTGGTTGCCACGATCCGGTGCGCGTCATTAACCATGCCGCGCCAGGTCCGCCGAGGATCGACCCCATGCCTTTCGCGGTGTATTGAATTCCATAGTTGGTCGTCGCGTGTTTGCTCCCAAAGATGTCGGCAATTGCTGCCGGGAACAGCGAATAGATATCACCCCACGCGAAGAACATCAGCGCTGACGTTACGATGAAGCCAAACGGCCGCGCTACGACCAGCGTGAGTATGATGATGGTGACGGCCTCGATCACGAATACGATCGCCATCGTGTCATAACGGCCGATACGATCCGATACCCAACCAAAGAACGGCCGCGCCGATCCATTCAGCACCTGATTCAGCGACAGCGTCAGCGTTAAGACTGTGAAGCCGCCGAACATTGCTATCTTGTCGTAGCCGTAGCTGACGGCAATCGGTTTCAACTGCGCCGACAACATCAGACCGCTCGCCGTCACCAGCGCCATCATCAGGTAAAGCAGATAGAACGATCCGCTGCGCAGCATCTGAGCCGGCGTGCATTCGCACGACGATTGATAGACGCGTTTCTGCATTTTCTGCTTTATCTTTTCCCAGTTCGGCGGCGCCCAGTTGAGCGGCGGCATGCGCAGGAACTGAGCTGAAATCAGCACCACGAGGCCCTGGATCGCGCCGAACAGGATGAACGCGAATTGATATCCGCGATGATCGATCAAATATGAAATCGGCAGCGTGGTTAGCGCCGTGCCGAATCCATATGAGCCGGCGACCACGCCCACGCACAGGCCACGCCGATCGGGAAACCACTTCATCGCCACGCCGATGCATCCGCCGTAAACCGCGCCAGCGCCGATGCCGCCGATCGCGTAGACAACGTACAGTCCGGGCAGGGAACTGACGAGCCCCGCGCCCACCCAGCCAATTGCCACGAGCACGGCGGCGAGCGTAATCATCAAGCGCGGGCCAAAGCGATCGATCAGATAAGCGTTGAGTGGAAAAAGCGCGGTCTGTGCGATGATGAAAAACGTGAGCGTCCATTGCACGGCATCAAGCCGGGCGTGAAACACTTTCGTGAGGTCGGTGGTGAACAGCGTCCAGGCATATTGCAGGTTGGCGATTGCCAGCATCGCGAAGATGCATGGCAGCAGAACCCAGAAACGCGAGACGATCTGTTTTGGTTCAGCGTCAGCCATAAACACCCTCAACTCTTCGCCGCCGCGTGTTGCTCCAACAACTTCACGCACGCATAGACTGATTTCGTATTGGGTAATTCCAATTCCAGTCTGTCGCCGAGTTCGATGATCGCGCCGACGATCGCTTCCAACTCCGTCGGCTTGCCGGCCTCGATGTCCTGCAGCATCGACGTCTTGTGTTGGCCCACTTTTTCAGCGCCTTGCAGTCGTTGCTCGACGCTGACGCCCATATCGATTCCCAGTTTCGCGGCGACGGCATCAACCTCAGTCATGATAGCGGCCGCGAGTGCCCGCGTTTCCGGACATTGCACAATTTCGATCAGCGTCGCGCGGGTCAAAGCGCTGATCGGGTTGTAGGCGACGTTGCCCATCAGCTTGACCCAGATGTCGTGGCGAATGTTGGTGCGAATCGGACAACGCAGGCCGGCTTTGATGAACGAATCGGCGATGAAGCGGCAGCGCTCGCTTTTCGATCCGTCGGGCTCTCCGATCGCAAACCGCGTCCCTTCCATGTGCGAGACGACGCCGGGCTCGACAATTTCAGTCGATGGATAAACGACGCAGCCGATGACGCGCGCAGGATCGAGGTGCTGACTGATCACTCCTCCCGGATCGACGCTGTCGAGATGAAATCCTTGCCATTCGCTTCCTTGCATATAGAAATACCACCAGGGAAATCCGTTCTGCGCAGTGATGACCGAAGTGTGCGATCCGAGCAGGGGACGGAGACTCGCGACCATCGCCGGAACGCTGTGGGTCTTGAGCGTTAGAATGACAACGTCCACCTCGCCGATCTTCTCAGGATCGTCCGTGGCTTTGACGTCTACCTGAAAGTCGCCGATTTCGCCACGCACGCGCACGCCGTGTTCCTGCATCGCGCGCAGGTGTGCGCCGCGCGCGATTAACGTTACGTCTTCGCCGGCGCGAGCCAGCATCGCGCCGAGGAACGCGCCGATGGCGCCTGCTCCGACAATCGCGAATTTCATGATCAGAAGTGTGGCCGGTGATCAGTGGCCAGTGGCCAGTGACTAGTGACGAGTAAACAAGTAACGCGGGCTTTATGTTTTTGCTCGTTACTGGTACTCATCACTCATCACTCATCACTAGACAGTTTTGCGAATGGAGCCTCCCTGACGGTCGGGTTCTGACACTACTTACCGGCAATCGCGGCGGCCACGTTTCGTCTTTGGATCTTTCCCGTCGCGGTGCGCGGAATCGCGTCCATGATGTAAATCGTCGTCGGGCATTTGAAATCAGACAGCGACGACTTGCAGTGTGCGATCAGATCTTTTTCGGTGGCCGTCTCTTTCAAAACTACCGCTGCGGCGACGCCCTCACCATAGATGCGGTCGGGAATTCCAAAGCAGCAGGCTTCCGCGACCGCGGGATGTTGCATCAGCGTTTCGTCGACTTCGCGGGGCGAAATTTTCTCACCACCGCGATTGATCAATTCTTTAATGCGTCCGACGAGAGTCAGATAACCTTCGTCATCCAGATTCCCCTGATCGCCAGTGCGAAACCATCCGTTGGTGAACGATTCCGCGTTGGCTTCAGCGTTGCCTTCATAGCCGTCGAACACGTTCGGCCCTTTAATTGAAACCTCGCCGGTGGCGCCGGGCGGAAGAATATTCCCGGCTTCATCGAGAATCGCGATCTCGACCGCAGTTCCGCGGCCGACTGATCCGGCCTTGTGTGCGTCTGGCGGCAGCGGATTCGAAGCCATTTGATGGGCAGCTTCGGTCATGCCGTACGCTTCGAGGACCGGGGCGCCGAAGGTCGCTTCCATGTCGGCCATCAGCTGCGGCGCGAGTGAAGCACTGCACGATCGGATGAAGCGAAGCTGTTCTGCTCCCGCCGGCCTGGTCCCTTTGGCTCGCGAAAGCAGGACCTGATGAATGGTCGGCACGGCGGAATACCACGTCGCGCCATGCTCACGCACGGTGGGCCAGAATGAAAGCGGGTTGAATTTGGACGGGACGACGACTGTGCCGCCGCTGCGAAATGTCGCAAGCGTTGAGGCCACCAATCCGTGGACATGAAATAGCGGCATCACACACAGGGACACGTCGTTGGCGGTCAATTGATAAGTGTTCGCGACGTTGTGCGCGGAAGTCAGCAGATTTGCGTGAGCCAAAGGCACACGTTTAGGCCGGCTGGTGGTGCCGCTGGTATGAAGAATGAGCGCAATGTGCTGACCGTCGGAATTTTCTGCTGCTCTTTCTCCCAACTTTTCGTTCATTGAGAAACGAACGTCCCCGCCGTCACGCGTAACGCATTCGATAATGGGTACGTTCGTTTCCTGTGCGGCAGTGCGCGCTTCTTTAGCGCCGCCGGTTGGAACGATCAGAGCCCGCGCTCGCGTATCTTCCAGGTAGAATTTGAATTCATCGACGGTGTAGGCCGGATTCAAAGGCGCGGCCGTGCCCACAGTTGAGGCTGCGAGAAATGCCGAGATCACTTCCAGACCGTTGGGCAGCGCGATGCCAATGCGGTCGCTCTCACGCAGACCAAAGTCCCCTAACTGCTGCGCCAGAGCATCCACAAGCCGGCTGAGTTCGGCATATGTAAGGGCGTTCGTTTCCG
>DATANL010000077.1:0-3093 GCA_036266295.1 Pyrinomonadaceae bacterium
CAAAGCTGTTCCTCCTAAACCTGACTTCCGCAATCGTCCCCCGTACCAAGCTTGAAATCCCTCGCTACGTTCTTTATGCATCCGCTCGAACGATTCGGGCGCTGCGAACTCCTTCCAGTCGGCATCCGGCCGGCAGCTCGCCCAAGGAAATGAGAACAACACAAACTTGCCGCGCATTTGTGAAATCGCCGCTTCCAAGTCCGCAGGGCTTTCGATCTTCGGAAAAAGAACGACTGGGCCTTCGACAGTTCCTTTAGTGCCGGGGCTCCAGGTGGAAAGCATTCCCTCAAGTGGGCGAGCGATTGGCCCGACCAGATCGATATGAGCAATTCCTCGACGCCAGTCCATCCACGTGCCGTACTGTTCTGAATGTGCAGGGATGCCCCACTTCCTGTACCAGGCTAATGCCCAATCGTTGGCACGTCGCTGTTGCGCAGTTCCAGTGAGGCGCGGACCGATAGAATCCAAGAGTTCCTGGCCAAGTGAGTAAAGTTGAGATTGATCGCCCTGAGCCCAGATCTTCTGTATGACGGGATCGAGGCCTTCGGATTGTTGTCCGGCTTCGGCAACAACAGGAGATGTCGTAACGGCTTGAGCGTGAGCAGCAAACAGAGCAAATGCGATGATAGGCATTGCTACGCCAATCTTCGATAGCGTTTGCTTCATAGAAAATCACATCCTTTCAGACCGCTATTGGAGTAAGTGATGCCCACGGTAACGAAGTTTCAGGAACCGGATTCAAAACCGAGAAAGTGTTTTCCAACTAATGAGTTAGTGGGCCATTTAGCGCTTTCTATTACAAGGGCTACGAATCCGGATTCTCTCAACAACTTGTAAAACTCAGTCTGTATAAGCGCGATATCGCCGTCAATGCTATGCGAATTCCCGCACGCTGGGTACGCCTGAGTTATAGGCTTCGTTATCTCCGTTGATGTGTTGAGAGATGTCGAAGGAGGACTCGGTTTTTGGCGGAGTCGCGTCGACATAGGAATGCATGAGGATTGCGGTCAAACGCCCGCCGAACACAGTAGGGTGTACAGCGGGCGTTGAACGCGGTTGTTTTGGTTCACCGCTTTAATACGCAGTCCACGACTTTAATACGAAGTCCGGCACTTTAATACGATTCGACACCACCACAGCGCGCGCCTTAGTGGCCCTGCGACAACTTCCCAATCAGCGAGAACATCGGCAGGTACATTGCGATGACGATCGATCCGATCGTTACTCCCAGAAATCCGATTAGCACCGGTTCGATTAGAGTCAGCAAATTAGCAATCGCCGCGTCGACTTCTGATTCGTAGAAGTCGGCAATCTTGCCGAGCATCGCGTCAAGCGCGCCGGTCTGCTCGCCGATGCCAACCATTTGCGAAACCATGTGCGGGAATATGTCCGCCGCGCGCAGAGGCTCGACAAAGCTTTTGCCCTGTTCCACAGCGCTGCGAACATTGAGAATGGCAGTCTCGATTACGACGTTGCCGGCAGTGCGCGCCGTGATGTCCAGCGATTGCAGAATCGGCACGCCGGAAGAGAGCAGCGTTGATAGAGTCCGCGAGAAGCGCGCAATCGCAATCTTCAGAAAGATAGGTCCAAGGATCGGAGTCTTCAGCAGGATTGTATCTATGCGGCGGCGGCCGGCAGGCGTTTTGTAATAGAAATTGATGCCCACTGCCGAGCCGATGGAGAAGATTAGAATCGCCAAGCCGCCCCAGCCCGCGAGAAAGTTACTGAACCCCACAACGATTCGCGTCGGCAGTGGCAGGGGTTCGCCGGGGCCCAACAATCCCATGAAGATGGTTTGGAATTGCGGGATGACCACAATCATGATCACCGCCACCGCAACGACTGCGAGCAGGATTACGGCGGCCGGATAGATCATCGCGGAAACAACGTCGCGCTTTAATTTGACTATCTTTTCTATGAACGTCGACAAGCGCTGGAGAATCAAGTCGAGAATACCGCCCGTCTCACCGGCCTCGACCATGTTCGAGTAAAGTTGATCGAAAACTTTATTGTGACGGGCCATGGCCGCGGCGAGCGTCGAGCCTTCTTCCACGTCCTGCCGGATCTGGCCGAGCACCTGCTGAAAATATTTGTTTTGCTGTTGCTGGGCCAGGATATCCAAACATTGGACCAGCGGCAGGCCGGCATCGATCATCACTGAGAACTGACGAGTGAATATCGCGAGATCCTTCGACTTAACTTTCTTGCGCCCTGACAGCTTCGGGATGCCGATTTCGCGCCCTTTCTCTTTGACCGAGGTGAGCGTGACTTGATCGCGGCGCAGCGCCTGGCGCAAGGCCTCGCGGTTGTCCGCGACGCGTTCGCCGGTAATGACCTCGTTCATGCGGTTGCGGCCTTTGAAGACGTACGTTGGCATCGTGTGAACTCCGTTTCTAAATCGGTTATGTAATGTCTACTTGCGTGCGAACAATCGGCTGCCGGAAGTATTTCCGACGGGCATGGCCGGACGCGCAGCGCCGTTGCCGTTATTGATACCCTGACCGCGTTCGATCAAATCACGCAGCTCATTGGCGTTTGAGGTGCGCTGCATTGCAGTTTCGCGACTGATCAGGCGTTTGTGGAACAGCGTCGCCAGCGATTGATTGAAGGTCTGCATTCCGTGGACGTCCTGGCCGGTCTGCATCATTGAATAGATCTGATGGACCTTATCTTCGCGGATCAGGTTCCGAATGGCGGCGTTCGGAATCAGGATTTCCATCGCCAGTGCCCGACCGCGGCCATCGGCTTTCGGCAGCAGCGTCTGACAAAGAATGCCTTCGAGGGTGAGCGACAACTGCGCGCGCACCTGGGCCTGCTGAACTGGGGGGAACACGTCGATGATGCGGTTAATCGTCGAGACCGCCGAGTTCGTGTGCAGGGTTGCAAAAGTTAAGTGACCGGTTTCGGCGATGCGCAGTGCTGATTCGATCGTTTCCAGGTCGCGCATTTCGCCGACCAGCACTACGTCAGGATCCTGACGCAGCGCAGTACGGAGTGCATTGGCAAAGCCGCGCGTGTCGGCGTTGACCTCACGCTGATTGACGATGCAGTTTTTGTGGTTGTGCAGGAACTCGATCGGATCTTCGATCGTCA
>DATANL010000078.1:0-5232 GCA_036266295.1 Pyrinomonadaceae bacterium
CAAACGTTTTACGAAACCACCCGGCGACGCTTCGGCATGATTGGCCGTCCCACACCCGCGCCGATGCCTTTGGCCACCGCGCCATTTCCCAACCTTCTGCTGGTCGGCGACACAGTCGCTGAAACCTCCGGCGTGGACGGCACAGTTGAATCAGCCCGCCGCATCGCCCACCAATTAACCAGTTAATTGCCTGTCCCTGAGCACATGTGTATAGTGTCTGCGGACACTGGACTATGTACATTACCATCGACGAACTGGACCGTCGGCCCATCTATCGACAGATTGCCGATGAGATTAAGGGCTTGATTGCGCGCGGCAGTTTGAGCGAAGGAATGGCGCTGCCTCCGGTTCGCCAGGTAGCCGACGACCTGGGCGTCAATCTAAATACGATTGCAGCTGCCTATCGGGAGTTGCAGAAGGAAGGTCTGCTGACTGTGCGGCACGGTTCCGGAGCGGTCGTTTCTTCGCGTCGCATCGCGCAGCAGAGCGATGCGGAGCTCCGAAAAGCACTCCGCGCGAGCTTGGCCCATCTTGCCTTGGCGGGCCTCCCTCGCGCGGAAATACTCGAGATTGTTAATGAAGAAGTCCGCGACCTGTTTCGTCGCGAGGCTAATCCTTAATTGATCGGATTCTTGATCGTGTTAATGACGCGGCCGCCCGAATCCGGATCGCGCGGACCGGCCTGTGTTGGTGCGCTCACGGT
Organism: Pyrinomonadaceae bacterium; assembly: GCA_036266295.1. Classification (GTDB taxonomy): domain Bacteria; phylum Acidobacteriota; class Blastocatellia; order Pyrinomonadales; family Pyrinomonadaceae; genus UBA11740. Next base: position 704 of record DATANL010000078.1, read on the forward strand.
CGGCGTACTGCTTCTGCCACCCGAAGAACCACCACCATAGCCACCGCTGGAACCCATGCCACTGGATCCTGACCCGCCTGAACCCGAACTGCCGCCGCTGGGATATCCCGATCCCGAGCTGCCACTTGAACCGTTACTCGTAATCACCGGCGGATTGTAAGGATTGTTGTGGTTGCTGTAGTTATTGTTCGTGAAGGCGTAGTTACCATAAGAACCGCCGTACGGCGATCCCCAGCCATAGCGGAACGGCAGAAACGTGTAGCAACTGCTGAACGGGCTCCAGGTCCAAAAACCCCAGCCGGATGACCCGGCATTCGTCCAACTGTTGGCCATCAAGTATCCGTCGACCATCCGCCCGGACAGCCGGGCATTGGCGCGAGCCAGTGTCTGGCCACGATCCTTGCTCCAGTCGTCGAACTGATCGGTATCGTTATCGGTTAGTTTGGCAATCTCCGGCCCACCGCCGGAAAAGATTACCTTCTTGCCGCCTTTTACATAATCTTCCTTGCCGTCGCTCAGGGCCATGCGGCCTTTGCGGACGAACAACTCGGTCGTACCCGCTGCGACGTTAACTCGATACACGCCGGGACGAATAATCGTCATGCGGTGCTGCTCGGTCACGATCGGGACGTACAGCTTGATATCGCTCGGGCCGGTGGCCTCGATTATGGCGCTGCCCTTTGTCAATCGCACCAGCAAATTGTCCAGCGACGTATCTTCCATAACGAACTCGCTGCGTTCGGCGAGCCGCAGGTAGGTCCCTGGATTCAGAAGCACTTCAATCTGTCCCGATACCCCCGTGCTGACGACGTCACCCGATTCGAGATCGTCCTGGCTCGTCAGCAAACGCGCCGGCTTGCCATCCCGTTTGACTGAAACTCTGCCGGTGACCGCATTGACGCCTCCCGCCTTCGCAGAGATACCGAAACGCTCGCGATTCTGTGCTTGTGCAAGCGACACGCAAGCGACCACGGCGGCTAATGCCACGATTGTCTTGAGCATTGAAAACGAGGTTTTCATCGATGCCTCCTTTTAAGAAACTGGAATGGTCTCAGGAAGAGTGCTGCGATTATACGCCTGCGCCGAAATAAGTCCAACAAATTCAGAGCGCCGGATCCTGCCGGGTCGCGGTTTGAGTTGGGCTCACGTGAACGACGCCGTCGGTCGAATCCAGATAGAAATGGCGACCGCCGGTCGTCGGGTTCGTCTGCGTGGTTTCCGGATCGGCATTGACGGCATATTCCTTTTCATTTGCCACCACCGTGAAGCGATAGCCTCTGAGGTTCGGGTTCGATCCGGCAAATCGTTCATCGAGAAATCCCAGTTGCACGAGCGCGTTGAAATCCGCGTAGGAATTGCGCATCGCCTTAGCCTGAGTTTGCGCGCTGGCGATGGTGCGCAGGTTCTGAATCGCCGATGCTTCATCGGCCGCCCCGACGGACTTGGGATACGCGCGCAATCCGTCCGGCCCCGAAGAAGAGCACGCCGTTAACAATAAGCAGCCGGCGAGCAGCAACAGCAAGCTCGCATTTCCCACGTGACTGGCAATCGTTCGGCCGTTCATTGTTTCGTTTCGTAGTAACCGCGTTTGGTGCGCGCTTCTAATTCCGGGTGATCTATCAGACGCAAAGTCACCGTGTGCCAGGCGCCGTCGCGCTGCCGATTGGCCGGCCGATAACCGATGCTGTAAACAGTTCCGAGATCTCGAACCACCGCGGCATAGACCTTGTCGAGGTCCTTGAGCTTCGCGGCGCGATACATGGTGTGTCCGCTTTCTGAGGCCAGCATTTCAAGCTGCTCACGCGCGATCGAATATGCGCCCAGGGGAGTGCTGCTGAGGTTCGCTTCTTTTTCAGTGTCGAGATAGACGGGCACCACGATCGTGTCCAGGCGCCGCACACTCTCAATCAGCTGATCGAAAGTAGTCTTCGATCCGTCACCAAAAACGCCTGGGAGCGCGTTATCGACGCCGTCGGTCATGACCACGACCGCGCTGCGCCGATGCTCCAATCGCGACTGGATGGCCACATGATCCAACACGAACATCAACGCATCCCAAAAATTTGTTCCGCCCACGGGCTTTTCGATCCCGTCGATATTGTTTTTAAGCGAGACGCGGTCGTCGGTTAGTTTGGCGACGACATGTACATCGGCTGAGAAGGTAACCACGGCGATGCGATCTTCGGGCCGGGCGGCATCGACGAATCGTTTCGCGGACTTGCGAATCATTTCGATTTTCTTCACGGTTGAACCAGAGAGGTCGAGCAACAGGACCAGGTCGAAGGGCGATTCTCCCGACGCGAAAAACGAAATCTCCTGCGGCGCGCCGTTGTCGAGCACCGCGAAATCTTTTTGTGCGAGCGCCGCAGCGTCGCGAGGCGTCTTATTGAAAACGCTGACGTTCAGATTCACCAGATCGGTGTCGATCTTCAAGACGTCGGCCGGTTCGGGAGACTGGGCGAGAGCAGTTAGCAGTGAGCAGTGGGCAGTGAGCAGCAAGAGAAAAACGGTGAGCAGTGAGCTGAAGGCAGTGGGCAGTGGGCGGTGGGCAGTGGGCAGTTTGCGTGCAGCGAACGCTCTTCTTCGCCGCAAATGTTTGGCGAACAGATTCAACCCAATCACCTCATGATAAGCCTGCTCACAGCCCACAGCCCACAGCTCACTGCTCACGGCTCACCGCCCACCGCCCACTGCTTCATTTCGCAAAATATCCGCGCTTGCCTCGGGCGACGGTGTTGGTCCGGTTAACGGTAACGCGAATTGTCCGCCATGAGCCGTCGCGGACTTTGTTCGTAGGACGATACGCCAAAGTGTAAAGCGTGCCAAGATCCGCAACTACTCGATCGTATGCTCCGGCCAGGTCTGTGAGTTTTTCGCATTCGTAGAAACCGCCACCGCCGACGTCAGCCAGTTCGCGCATCTGGTCGTGCGCCAGATCGAAAGTCTCCTGTTGAATATCGAGCGGACTGAGCGGCTCATAATCCTGTGTGTCGGTCCAAATCGTATAAATGACGCCGTCAAATTCTTTCGCCCGTCGAATCATTTCATCGTACGAAAGCGTCGAACCCTCGCCGGTGACATTCGGCAAGACGCTGTCGAGGCCATCGCTGATTACCACAATCGCGTTGCGCCGCGAATCTTTCGACTCCCGAAAAACTTCATCGAGCGCGAAGGCCACCGAGTCATACAATTTCGTGCTGCCTTCGGGTCTTTGAATAGCGCGGATTCGTTGTCGCAGGGCTTCGTGGTCGCTGGTGAGCGGCGACACGACCACCTGGCCCCCCGCGAAGGTGATGACGCCGATCCGATCGAACGGCCGGGCGGCGTCGACAAAGTGCAGGGCCGCGGACTTAATCAATTCGACCACCCTGGCGGTTGAGCCTGAGAGATCAACTAAGAGGACCAGATTGAAAGGCGCCGACGCGGATTCGAAGTGTGCGATCTGCTGCGCTGCGTTGTTCTCAAATAATCGGAAGTCGTCCTTTGTCAGTCCGTTGACGCCGCGATTCGTTCCGCGGTCGACCACACTAACGTTCAAACCCACCAGCTCGGTGTCGACGCGAATGACGTCGCCATCCGCCACTTCCTCCGGCCCAGTGTCGGGCTTTGCCGGAGTTCCCGCGGCCGCATTTGATTTGTTTACCGGCAACTCGGGACGCTGGGTCGCGCGCGGAGACTGCACCGCGTCAAGTGGCACGGTGTGGGGAGCAACTGAACCTGCGCGAGCGACGGCAGAAGTTCCCGGACGAATGTTGATGTTTCCAGCTTGCGAATAAAGGCGCACCGAACCGGCGCCCGATCCCAGCCGCCCTCGCAGTTGCGGGGTCGTGCGACTGGATGACAGCGAGGAGATCGAGGACGACACGGTTCCAGTCTTCGAGTCAGCGATGAACGTCGCGTCAGTTTCCGGCGGAACATCGAGCGAGATCTCACCGGAAAAAGTTTGGGCCAGGAGAGCGGCCGGGACGCCCCGCAGTTCGACGGCGCCGGCCATCGTTTGAATCGCCAGATGCGCGCGCGCCGGAATGTGCAGCTCGAGGTTGACGCGCGGCGAGCCCTTCGGGCCGCCGGTTACTCGAACCGACAACAAGGTATCGCCGCGATCGATGGTGGGCGGGGTCCGGCTCGGCTGGCCATTGTCTGAGACGGCCGCAATCGTGACGTAGTCCTGCGACCAGACTTCGATCGTGATGTTGCCGGCCAAATTTTCGACCCGCAAATTTCCATTGGCCGGCAATTCAAACCGCAAGGCCGCGGCGCTCTGCGGCCCGTGCGCGCGCGCCGCAGCGAACGACGAAGCTAACGCTATCGCTGTAATCGCACAGACGAGTTTATTGAATAACGAGGTCGGGAAGATGGTAATCAAAGGCCGGTAAAACATTTCGAGGCTGCTTCCTCTGGGAGAGGGTTAGGGTGGCCGTCATCTTTCGATCATGTCTAAGATCGAATCCGGTTCTGGTTTCGGCTTTAGCTTCGGCTCGGGACGTTCGCCGCCGCCAAATTCGCCGAGCCGCAGCAAAAGGTTTCCC
>DATANL010000079.1:0-2050 GCA_036266295.1 Pyrinomonadaceae bacterium
CCGAAGATCGTGACCAGCGTAAAAAGCGTCAACTGAAATTTTGAGAGACTGTAAGAGTTTGTATCCTGATCAATCAGAAAGCCTCGCAGCGACCAGAACTTATCTCCGCGCCGCTTGGCCCTGGTCTGGACGATCACGAACAAAAATCCGACCGCCAGCAGAAATGATCCCAGCGCATAAACCTGCAGACGATTTCTCGAGATGCTGGAAAACATCAAAGGCTTAGGGGCCTTGGCGAGGTTGTCACCGCTCCCGACGCGAACACTCACTTCGAGCGGGTTGGAATATCCGGGCGGCGTGTAATCGTGAACAATTAACTTGGTCGTGGGACTGTCTTCGTCTGCGAGCAACTCCGGATAATTTGCGTCCTTGCTAAGACAACCCTGGCAACGAAGCGGCAGCTGCACACCGTTTATGAGGACATGATTGTCCGGCAGATTGCGTGAAAAATTGGTGCCGGCAATTTCGAAGTCATATTTGTTGTTTGCATTTGGATAGGGATAAGCGTCTTTGGGCTGGACCTTTTCGACGGTAACCTTCAACGCCGCCGGGGCCGGTACGATCAATTCTCCAGGCACCGGCTCGAACTTGTTGCTCTTGCCATCCACCGAGTCCAGCTGAATAGCGCCAAAATATCTTCCATTCTTCAACTCGAGCGGAATATTAAAAGTGACGGCCGTCTTTTCGTCATTCACCCGACCGAGGATGGCCGGAACGCGATAGGTCTTATCGTCAACTTTCGTGAGGACCAGATACCAGGCCCCCGCGTCCTTAAAATTACCGTGCAGCGGCAGTTCGCGACCCGGCGCCACCGGTTCGGGAACATACCCGTCGGTGATTAGCTTCTCGGCTTTTTTCTCTTCGTCCCCGCCCTTTGCATTCGGGTCCTTCTTACCAGCATTCGCGTCGGCAGTGTTCTGCGGCGGAGTAGCCGCCGGCGACCCAGCGCCTTGCGCAAGAACCGCCGCGGGTTCGCCGCTCGAAGCCATGACCGTAAACAAAAGCAGCAGGGTAAGGCACGCGACAATCGAAATCTTCATGACGCACTCCTAGTGTTTGAAGCGACGTTAGGGACTTGCTGCGAGGTGGGCGGAGTGTATAGCGAACCGCGTTTCTTGTGAAGCTTTTTCTTTCGGCTCACGCGTCGGCCTTTGGTCGCTGAGATCACGTTGGTCCGGGTTGTTGACGGCCTCGGTTTACAGCGGCCATTTCAGTCGCATATCCGGGCTCCGTGTTACACTGCCGAACGCAGTGGCAAGCACGAACGTCGTTAGGAAAACTCACGGCCATCATCGAGTTCGCAAGATTAGAACTCGCGCCCGATACGAACAGCGCAGACTGAAACGCATCTCGCGCACCGCGACCCTCGGCGGTCTCTTTCTCTCATTTCTCAAAATCGGTCTTACCGGATTCGGCGGCGGCTTTGCAGTGCTCGCACAGATCCGCCATCTGGTCGTCCTGGAGCGTCGCTGGCTCAGTGAGCAGGATTTCGTTGAGGCCCTGGCTTTAGGTCAGAGCCTGCCGGGAACCAGTGCCGGCAATGCTGTCACTTATCTCGGATTTCGTCTGCGCGGTTGGCGCGGAGCCGCCGTTTCGTTGAGCGGCTTCATCCTGCCGTCGATGTTGATGATGATCGCGCTGGGCGCAATGTACGATCGCCTGCGTGCCCTGCCGAATACCGAACAACTCTTTCACGGATTTAATGCCGCGGTGGTGGCGCTAATCACGGTCACCGCCTGGCGCATGGGCCGTCACACGTCCAGCAAAACCTGGCAACGCATCCTGATCGTTCTTTCATTCGCAGCCGTGGTCCTGCTGCGCGCTACCGTCATCGAGGTGATTCTGGTGGCGGGATTGATTGGAATCGGAATCGAGTCGTTCGTCGAGCCGCGCCTGCCACGCCTCGGGCGCATCCGCGGATTCGCCGTGCGCCGGCAGCAGCGCATACGAGATCGACTGGGGCCGCGCCGGCGCCGGAAGCCGCACAGGTTTGTCGGCGGCTACCTGACCGAGGCCATGGCCGAAAAACGTTTGCGCGATATGAGTGAGC
>DATANL010000080.1:0-4048 GCA_036266295.1 Pyrinomonadaceae bacterium
ATCAATCATGGTGTCGGCGAGCTTGATCGCGGCTTCAATCCACTTGAGTTCGCCGGTGGCCTCGTAAAGCGAAATCAGCCCATCAGCCAGACTTCCGTAATCCTCAAGGTAACCGTTCAGCTTGGCGGCGCCATCTTTGGATGTCCGTAACAAGCGGCCATCGCGCTGCAACTCGGTAAGCAGGAACGAGGCGTTGGCGCGCGCGATTTCACGATAGTCCGCGCGATCCAGAATCGCTGACGCTTCAGCGAAACTGGCGAGCATCAAGCCATTCCAGGCAGTCAGTATTTTTTCGTCGCGTCCGGGTTTCACCCGCTGTTCGCGTGCTTCGAAAAGTTTGCGCCGCCCACTTTCGATTACTTCATGGACGCGGCTTACGCTGACTTGATGTTTGCCGGCGATTTCCTCGTGCGTCTTCGTGACGTGCAGAATGTTTTTACCTTCAAAGTTGCCGCCCTCGGTCACGTCATAGTAGTCACAGAAAATCGCAGCTTCGTTTTCGCTGAGAAGGCTGGCGACTTCTTCACGCGACCAGACGAAAAACTTTCCCTCTTCGCCTTCCGAGTCCGCGTCCTGGCTCGAGTAGAAGCCCCCGCGCGCGTCAGTCATTTCGCGCGCTACATAATCGAGGGTCTCTTCCGCGATGCGGCGAGCGAAATCGTCTTTGGTCAATTGATAGATGTGCAAATACAAACGCGACAGCAGCGCGTTGTCGTAGAGCATTTTTTCGAAGTGCGGTACGAGCCACTTCGCATCAACCGAATAACGATGAAAGCCCCCGCCTAACTGATCGTACATTCCTCCTTGCGCCATTTTGCGCGCCGTGTGCTGGACCATTTCCAGCGCGTCCGCTGAACGTGTGCGATGATAAGCATGCAGGAAAAACTCGAGCGTCATCGCCGGTGGAAACTTCGGTGCGCTACCAAAGCCACCGTGCGCGGGATCGTAGTTCTTCGCAATGCGACGATACGAGCCGTCAAGAATTTCGGTTGTGAGCAGCTCGCGCGATTCTTCGGCCATGCCGATCCGGCGCAACTCACCGAGCATCGACGTCACGGTGTTCGCGACCTGGTCGGGCTGTGAGCGATAAGCTTCGGCCACGCTTAAGAGAACTCGCGGAAAGCCGGGCATGTTGTAACGGTCCGCCGGCGGAAAGTAAGTGCCGCCGTAAAACGGCGCGCCCTCAGGAGTCAGGAACATGGTCATGGGCCAGCCGCCCTGCCCGGTCATCATCTGGACCGCAGTCATGTAAATCTGATCGAGGTCGGGACGCTCTTCACGATCGACTTTGATGTTGACGAAGTGCTCGTTCATCAATCGGGCAATCGCTTCATTCTCGAACGACTCATGTTCCATGACATGACACCAGTGACACGCCGAATAGCCGATGCTGAGAAGAATCGGCTTATTCTCCGCGCGGGCCTTGGCGAGAGCTGCCTCGCCCCATGGAAACCAGTCGACGGGATTATGCGCGTGCTGAAGCAGATACGGACTCGTCTCGTGAATCAGCGCGTTCGTGTGTTTGTGTTCGGTCACCGTTGACTGTGACATAGACTTTCAGTCTGTAAAGTTTCAAAAAGCAGATCACAGACTAAAGTCTGTGCTACTCCGGGCTATCCGTTGAACCAATACTTCGTCGCGTTGGCCCATTTGGTGTTTGGGTAGCGCTTGTGCAGCAGATCGAACGCGGCTTTAGACCACTTGCCGGTCTCTTTGTCGGTGCAGCCGTAGCGAGTCGAGCGCACCGCGAGGTGCAGCGCCTCCGGTGAACGCGGGTCATTCGGGTTGGCAGTTGCCCATTCGATCGCGACTTTGCAGAGATAATTCGGCGCTGCGCCCAACGCTTGCATCGCGGCGAATTGGCGAGCGCCAAGTGCCTGGCCGGCTTTCAGGAAAACGGGCACTGCGACGGGCCGCGCCTTGTTCGTTTCCTGAGGATCGTCATCTCCTAAAGGAATGGCTTGCGGCACCGGCGGTTGCGTGCACCAATAGTTATCGCGATAGCTGTCGACATCGTCCACTGCGGTCGTCCGGCCCACACCTGCCGACACATACGGCCGCACGCCGGGAAACTTCAAGCTAATGAATGCGGCAGCAAATCGTCTGGCCTCGGGCGTGGTCGCGCGTTCATATGCCGTCAGAAACTCTTTCGTCTGCGGATAGTATTCCTGAAGCACGACGGCGGCCTGGGCCGCAGATTGGTAATCATCGACGAGCGCGGCCCGCGCAAATGCTGCTTGCGCGACATCCTTGCGTAAGTTCGGCGGCAGAACATTCGAGCGCGCGGCATCTTTGAACATCGCGGCGGGCATCGCCTTATTAAAAATATTCGCCGCGTCGAGATCGAAGAAGACTTTCGCGCCTTTCGCAGTTTGCTCAGCCTCTTTGGGATCCTCGGGAATTTCGCGGCCATCGTCGTTGTCGCTGAAACCGGCGGCTTCACGCTGCGCGTCGCGCAGAAACGCCTCGAGGCTATTTGCAAACAACATTCGTTGGCTGAGGAAGAGATTCACTGTCGAGATCGTAAATTGTTTCCGATCACCGGCCAGGACCTGATCGAGCACCGCCCGTCCTTCATCGACGCGGCCGCTTTCCTTGAGTAAGCGCGCGCGATGAAATGCGACCGTGGAAAACGCGGGCGATGAAGGAGTCACCGCAGCTGCGGCGGTCAGCAGTTCGTTCGATCTGGCGTCCTTACCATCGCCATTCACGAGAGCCGCGACCAACCAGGGCACTGACTTGGTTTTCTGCCAACGCTCCATCGCATGCGCGCCAATCTTCGGATCATCGCTCTGAATCGCGATGATCCAATCGGTCAGATCGTCAGAGGTCATGCCGGTCGGCACCGGTGGTTGTTTGCCTTCGTCGTCTTCGCCGATCAGTTTGTCGAGCAGGTAGGTGTAATCCCAAACGGTCTGCTCAAAATCCTCGACTGAATCCTTTTTCACAATTTGGGCCGCGAGTTCATGCGCCTTTTCCTGTGGATGCAATCGCACGCGGACAAGATTCAGCAATCGCTGCGCCCCATGATGGGCGAACTTCAACGTCGAATCTTTCAACATCGCGTTCAGGCGTGCTTCGGCTTCCGAGAGCGATGGCTGCGCGTCCTCAGGTTTGTCTGCGAAGCTTCCTTTGCGCAGCAGTGCGCGCGCCGCGAGATAAGGCGCGACAATTCGGTACACCGAACTCTTGTCTTTCGCGATCGCATCGAACTGCTGCCTGGCCAGATCGTAATTGGTCGCGTAGAAATTGGCGGCGGCCGTCTGATAGGCACGATCTGCGCGCACCATCGGATCCTGATCGCTGGTCGGCTCAGGCAGTTTGTTGCCTTCATGACAGTTCGAGAACACGATGTCCTGCGCTGCCAGCCATTCGCGCACTTTGGGATTGTCGGCGCCGTAGATTTTGATTCGCTCTTCAAGCGTTGCCGCGGCAGTGGTAAAGGCTTCGTTCTGGCAATTCAAAAACTCTTCGTATTCATGCGGCTTCTCGCGATTTCGATAGACCTGGACCTCGGCCATTTCCGGCGCGCCCGGGACCTTCTTGCGGGTGTCCGCCCAACTCTTCGGCATGGCTTCGCTGCCTTCAGCGTCTGACAAATTCAAACGTTTATTCCACAGGCTGGTCATGCTTTTCGCTTCGCGTTCGCTGAGCGGATTAGCGGAGAGCGTGCGGTAAGCTACGACCAGGTACGAGCGCGCCCACGTCGATTGCACGATGCCCAGCTTGCCGCTCGCGAATTGTTCGAGCGGAAAATCCGCGTGCTTGGTAAACACAAACAGCGCGTCAGTGAAGAACGGTCCGCAGGCGCGGGTGCGGGAAGGGAACAAGCACAACGTGGAAATGATCAGAACAGAGGCAACGACTGCTTTCCAAAAAGTTTTGAGGGTCATCGGTCTCGACTTTAGCGGATCAGGATCGAACAGCAAGTTGCTCAGTTTACATGAACAACTGTACTCGCGTAAGTCTGGTCTCAGAGCGATCAGTATCTGACGCGGATGGTACTGATGGAATTGTTCTCTCTGCTATACTCATAAACTGAATGGCC
>DATANL010000081.1:0-4491 GCA_036266295.1 Pyrinomonadaceae bacterium
ACAACACTATCTCGATCTCACGCACTTTATTTACTCATAGCGATCTTCAAGTTCTTGGTTTATTGATTAGCGAAGACTTTCTAGTCTCTGACCTCTGATCTCTAACCTCTATTCCATGAAGGCACTCCGCTTCGAACATCAGCAGCTGCAGGTCAACGATGTGCCGCCGCCGGCGATGGACGGCGAAGCGATTGTGCGCGTTACGCTGTCGGGAATCTGTAACACCGACCTTGAAATTGCGCGCGGCTATGCGGGATTCGAAGGAACGTTGGGGCATGAATTTGTTGGCGTGATCGAAGACGTGTCAGAAGCCCGAGCGTCAGCGAGGGCTACTTTCGGCACCGAGCCCTCCCTCACGGTCGGGCTTCTGACACGAGGCACTCGCGTCGTCGGCGAGATCAACGCCGGTTGCGGTGACTGCGATCTGTGTCGTTCCGGTGACTCGCGCCACTGCGCTAACCGCACGGTGCTCGGCATCGTCGGCCGCGACGGAGCCCACGCCGAATTTCTGAAGCTGCCGCTCGTCAATCTACTACCCGTACCCGATGAGGTTGCCGACACTGACGCCGTCTTTGTTGAGCCGCTCGCTGCTGCTTGCGGCATTCTGGAGCGGACCTCGATTACCGCCGACTCTGAAGTCGCGGTGATTGGCGATGGAAAACTCGGATTGTTGTGTGCGCAAGTGATGGCCACGACCGGCGCGCGACTGACTTTGATCGGAAAACACGAATCGAAACTTCAGATTGCGCGACGGCGCGGCATCGAAACTTTGCCGGTCGATAAAGCGAGAGGCCGGCACCGCGCGTTCGACGTCGTGATTGAAGCGTCGGGCTCTCCGAGTGGCTTCGAGCTGGCGCTCGATCTGCTCTGCCCGCGCGGTGTGCTGGTTTTGAAATCAACCTTTCACGGTGCGACCACGATGAACGCCGCGCGAATTGTGGTCGATGAAATCAGCGTCGTCGGTTCGCGTTGCGGACGATTCGCGCCGGCGCTGGACCTATTAAAGCAGCGAAAAATCGATGTCGAGAGTCTCATCAGCGAGGAGTTTTCGCTGACTGACGGCGTCCGCGCGATGGCCCGCGCAGCAGAGTCAGGTGTCATGAAAGTGTTGCTGCGGCCATGACTTCTGGTAAGCGCTTGACTTCGTTTATACTCACTGCACCCTGTTCCCCGTGGCTCAACCAAACGTGCGTAGTTCACTCGACTGACAGTTACCAACCCGAAGGCGGTGCATGATGTTCGACTCATTAAATCAAACCACTGATGCCGAAAAAGTTTTGTTGCGCAAATTGCGCGTCTGGATCGCGGCGCTGGCGGCTGTCTGTATCCTGGCCGGCCTCGGCATCGGGGCGATTCTCGCGGGCCGTCCGGCGGTCGCGCAGGATGGATTGCAGGCAGCGAGTCGTGCGCCCGAAGCTCTCTCGGCATCATTCGTCGAGATCGCGCAACGCGTCGAGCCCGCCGTCGTAAACATTGATACCACGCAGGCCGCCGAGGTCGAGCCGGACAATGAAGACAAAACCGAACGCACGCCGAACCCTTTCTATGACATGCTGCGGCGACAGCCGCCGCGTCCGACGCACGGAGTCGGCAGCGGTTTCATCATCGATGCCAAGGGTTACATTCTCACCAACCAACACGTCATCGAAGGCGCGTCACGCATTACCATCGGTCTGCTCAGCGGCGAGAGATATCGCGCGCGCGTAGTCGGCACCGATCACGATACCGATCTCGCGGTGCTGAAAATCGAGGCGGACAAAGAATTGCCCGTGATGAAGTTCGGCGATTCAAATGCGGCGCAGGTCGGCGACTGGGTGCTCGCCATCGGATCGCCATTCGGCCTGGAGCAGACGGTTACCGCCGGCATCATCTCAAAGAAAGATCGCGACACGACCAATTCCAGCTTCCAGAGATTTCTGCAAACCGACGCCGCCATTAATCGCGGCAACAGCGGTGGCCCGCTGGTGAACATGCACGGCGAAGCCATCGGAGTGAATTCGCAAATCGCCACGATTACCGGCGACTATAACGGCATCGGTTTCGCTCTGCCCTCGAACGAAGCGAAGTTCGTGACTCAGCAAATTCTGGCGCAGGGCAAAGTGCGGCGCGGATTTCTGGGCGTGCGGCTGGAATCAGTCCACGGCGAGTTCGCGCGCGTGTATCACCTGCCCGAAGCCAGAGGCGCAGTCGTCGTCGACATGCCGCCCGATCGCAGCGGCGTGGTGACGCCCGCGGCCAAGGCGGGCATTCAGGTCAACGACGTGATCATCGAATTGAATGGACAACCGGTGCAGGACTCGAATGATTTGATTGCCAAGGTCGCTGCCAGCAGTGTCGGACAAACCGTATCGCTGACGCTCTTGCGCGACGTCGACGGCAAACTCGAGCGACATACCGTGACCGCCGCCCTCGCGGATCGGACCGAATCGATGGCGAGCGATAACGAAGTGCCGTCCCGCGACAAAACCGAAAAGGACAAGAGCAACAGCACGCGCCTGGGCCTGACGCTGACCGAGCTGACCGCCAAGATAATCGAAGACAATCATCTCAACGGCGTGAAAGGTTTGTACGTCAAGAGCGTGGATCCAAACGGGCTGATCGCCGATCTCCCCGATCAGACCAGAGTCCAGGAGGGCGAGGTGATCACGCGCATCAATCGCATTCCGATTAATTCGCTGGCTGATTTCCAACGCGCGATCGATTCTCTGAAACCGGGCGACGCCGTGGTCTTGAACGTGTCGAGATATTTTCGCCCCGAAGGTCGCGTCACGTCGCGCATCGTCCAGTTTACGTATCAGTAAAAATGAGGGTGTAGGGGTTTGGGGTGTAGGGTGTAGGAACGTTAACCCGCGACTAATCGACGACTCGCAAGCTGCCCGAGAAAACACAGACTGGTAAACCGGAAACGCTAAATACGAACAAGTTGGAGTGGTCCCGGTCAAAACTTGGTCCCGTGTCGACGGCAAGCCGTGGCCCATGTGGACGGTGAGACTTTCGTTGCCATTCGAGTCACGCGGCAATTGGTTTTTGCTACACCCTAAACCCAACCCCCTACACCCTAACGACGAACAGAGTTCAGAGAAGGCGAAAACTAACCTCTAAACTCTGACCTCTAATCTCTTAAGATCATGGTTCAAGCCAAAAAAGCACTCGCAAAAAAGTCTCGCGCAACCGGCAAAAAAACAGAGACCGAAAGCTATCGCAATTTCATCGGCGGCAAATGGGTGGCGAGCCGCAGCGGCGACTGGATTGAGAATCGGAATCCGGCGGACACCCGCGATGTAATCGGTCGCTTTCCGGCCTCGACGGAAGCCGACGTGGATGCCGCAGTGGCGGCGGCGACCGAAGCTTTCGACGGTTGGCGCCTGACACCTGCGCCGCGTCGCGCCGAGATCCTTTTTCGCGCCGGCGAGATTCTCATGCGCGACAAAGAGCAATACACGCGCGACATGACGCGCGAGATGGGCAAAGTGCTGAAGGAAGCGGGCGGCGATGTGCAGGAAGCGATTGACTGCACTTATTACGCAGCCGGCGAGGGCCGACGTCTCCACGGTTTCACGACGCCCGCCGAGATGCCCAACAAGCTTGCGATGTGCGTGCGTCAACCAGTCGGCGTGTGCGGATTGATCACGCCATGGAATTTTCCGATGGCGATTCCGTCATGGAAACTGATGCCGGCGCTCGTCTGCGGCAACACGGTGGTTATCAAACCCGCCGAAGATACGCCGCTCTCGACTTACAATCTGCTCAAGGCTTGCGAAGAGGCCGGGGTGCCGCCGGGCGTTGTGAACCTCGTGACTGGCTACGGCGAGACGGTTGGCGCGCGCATCTCTGCGCATCCTTCGCTCCGTCTGATTTCATTCACTGGTTCGACTGAGACCGGTCGCACCGTCGCTTATGCATGTGCTGAACGAAACGCGATCTGTTCGCTCGAAATGGGCGGCAAGAACGCCATCATCATCATGGACGACGCGGACGTTGATAATGCCGTCGAAGGCGCGGTCTGGGGCGCGTTCGGAACTTCGGGCCAACGCTGCACCGCATCTTCACGCTTGATCGTGCATAAGAAGGTCTACAAGAAGTTCAGTGCGAAGCTCGTCGAGCGCGCGCAGCAGTTGCGCGTAGGCAACGGCGCCGATCCAAAGGTCGAGGTCGGCCCGGTCATCAACCAGGAGGCCGTCGATAAGATCATGCGTTATATCGACATCGGCGAGAACGAAGATGGCGCGACGCGCGCGTGCGGAGGAAATCAATTATCCAAAGGCGATTACGCGCACGGCTATTTTATCGAGCCGACGGTCTTCACCGACGTCACGCCCGATATGCGCATCGCCCAGGAGGAAATCTTTGGCCCGGTCACGTCGGTGATTCCGACAAAGTCGCTCGACGAAGCGATCGAAATCGCGAACGGCGTCCGTTATGGTCTCTCGGCGGCGATTTACACTCAGGATGTGAATCGCGCTTTTCATGCGATGAACGAAACCTACACGG
>DATANL010000082.1:0-2766 GCA_036266295.1 Pyrinomonadaceae bacterium
GGGTTTCCCGTCAAGGATGTGAGTTTCGGCGAGAGTTACAGCGCGAGCGGGGCGCCGCAGACATTGATTCAGACTCCGCAACCGACCAGCGAGCAACAGAGATTGAAAGGAATTCTGTCGTTCCTCGATCCGCTGCCGCGTTGGGAGATTTCGCAGCCGGGAAACATTCTGCGCGTGTTCGAGCGCGGCGGGAAGCGGCGTTTGGAAACGGGACTGCCGGACAGGGACGAAGATGCCGGCAAGCCCGACAAAGGTTTGAGTGCGCGCGGACTCGGCACCGCGCAGCGCACCGATCCGATTTATCTCGGACTACAAAAGACTCGTTTGCTCGATCCGACGTTAAATTTTCTCGGCACGAACAATCACCCCGGTGATTATCGATCGTCGGGTTGCGCGGCGTGTCATGTGATATACGCGAACGATCGCGACGCGCGGCACTCGGCCTTCTACAACTCCGCGGGAAATCTCGGCCGGTCGCAATCTGCCGACGTGAGCATTCCGAAAGATGAATCAGGTCATCCGATCAAGCATCAACTGACCAGCCGCATCCCGACTTCGCAATGCATGATCTGTCATATGCATCCCGGCGAGAACATGGTGGCGTCGTATCTCGGCCTGACGTGGTGGGATAACGAAAGCGACGGCGACAAGATGT
The DNA here is from genome assembly GCA_036266295.1 of Pyrinomonadaceae bacterium. Taxonomy (GTDB): domain Bacteria; phylum Acidobacteriota; class Blastocatellia; order Pyrinomonadales; family Pyrinomonadaceae; genus UBA11740. Next base: position 656 of record DATANL010000082.1, read on the forward strand.
ATCCGGCGCAACAACACGACCCGTCGCCAGGCGAAGAGCAGCGAAAGCTCAGCAACAATCCCGAAGCCGCGAGTCTCCGCGGTCTTTGGTCCGAGCCGGATTTTCTTAATCAGACCGGAACTGCGGAATTCAATTCACAACTCAGGCGCTCGCAGTTCGCCGATTTTCATGGGCACGGTTGGATCTTCCGCCAGGTCTTCAAACGCGATCGGGAAGGGAACCTGCTCGATGCGAACAATGCGTTCGTGTCGCCTGACGATCCCGATCGATTCAAAAAGGCCGTGCACCTGAACGACATTCATCTCGAGAAAGGGATGCACTGCGTCGACTGTCATTTCCGTCAGGACGCCCACGGCAACGGCATTCTCTACAACGAGCCGCGCGCGGCGATTGAGATCGGCTGCATCGATTGTCATGGGACGATTCGCGAACGCGCATCGCTCGTAAGTTCCGGGTTTGCCGCGGGTGTGGCGGTGAAAGAAGGGAAGATCGAAGAAGGCAAAGGACGAAACCTGGCGACGATTCGCTTTCGCGATCCCGATGGCGGGCGGCTGCTGCTGTTTCAACGCCTGCGCACCGATACCAAAAAGAAGGACGAACAGGGCGACGAGATTCAGCTGAAGGCCGGTGACATCATTCAGAATTCGATGGTGGTGCCGGCGCGTTGGTGGCGGGTGAAGCAGACCATCGACACGATCAATCCGAACGCGCCGCATCCGGAAGACTACAGCCTCAAATCGCGGTATGCGAAGACGATGCGCACCGATGCATCGACGTGGGGTGACGTGCCGGCGGACGATCAACTGCTGGCGCATCGCGACGAAAACATGACCTGCTTTTCGTGTCACTCATCCTGGGTGACCAGTTGTTTCGGATGTCACTTGTCGATGCAGGCGAACCGCAAGATGCCGAACAGGCATTTTGAGGGAGAGGACTCGCGGAACTTCACGACCTACAACTATCAGGTGCTGCGCGACGATGTGTTCATGCTGGGCCGTGACGGCACGGTGACGGGCAATCGCATCGCGCCGGTGCGGTCGTCGAGCGCAGTGCTCGTCAGTTCGCAAAATCAGAATCGCGAATGGATTTATTCGCAGCAGCAGACGGTTTCAGCAGAAGGCTTTTCCGGACAGACCTTCAATACTCATGTGCCGCACACCGTGCGCGCGGCGGAAACCAAGACCTGCACGGACTGTCACGTTGCCAAAGCCAACGACAACAATGCATGGATGGCCCAGGTGCTTTTGCAGGGGACAAACTTCGTCAATTTCATGGGCCGCTATGTTTATGTGGCCGCCGATGATTCGCTCGAGGCCGTGGTGGCAACCGAACGATCTGAACCGCAGGCCGTACTCGGAAGCACGCTTCATAAAATCGCTTACCCTGGTAATTATCAAAAGTTCGTCGACGGCGGGCGCGAGTTGCGCGAGGCTTATCACCACAAGGGAAACCCACGCGCGCTCGGCGTGCAGTTGCGTGGTGAGTACGCGTACGTGGCGGCGGGTGAAGGTGGCCTGCGAGTTTATGACGTTGCGCAGATCGATCAGAAAGGATTCTCGGAACGGATCACGACGGCGCCCGTATCACGGTTCGGCCAGAAATTCTGGGTGAAGACGAAATATGCTACGGCCGTCGCAGCGCCGTCGACGCTCGCTGTCGATCCGGCGCGCTGGCGCATGACCACGGACGGCCGCATGGTTTCGCCGGATGAGGCGATGAAGTTGCCGCCGGAACAATTGCTAAATCAGGAACAAAAGATTCATCCGCTTTACGCTTACCTCTACGTGGTCGACAAATACGAAGGACTGATCGTTGTGAATGCGGCGACGCTGCTTGACGGAGATCCGCTGAACAATTATCTGAAGCGGCAACTCGACCCAGGGAAATATCCGAATGGGGCATTCAATCCGGACGGAGCTCTCAATGATGCGAACAACGTCACGATTGCCGGGACGAACGCGTACATCACCACCGACCGCGAATTGGTGGTGGTGAGCATCGACGATCCTTTGAACCCGAAGATTGTGGGGCGCATCGGCGCGCCCGACCTCAACCGGCCCACAGCGATCGCAATTCAGTTTCGCTATGGTTTCATTTCCGATTTCGACGGA